>CALFCI010000019.1 GCA_937951135.1 uncultured Aquimarina sp.
TTCTTGTGGCAGTGGAAACATTTCCTGAACTATCTGTAGCGGTATAAGTTACTGTATATGTACCAGGGATATTTGTATTTACATTATTTGTAGGAATTACGGTTACAGCTCCATCTATATTATCGGTAGCTGTTGCCCCGGGGTCTACAAAATTTTCTTTATAAAATAGTATTACGTTGGTGCCAATAGCAACATTACCAGGATTTAATGTAATTACAGGTGGCGTATTATCTGGTATTGCTTTAACAGTTATGGTTCTAGTTGCTGGAGTTGCTGTATTACCAGCATTATCTGATACATTATAGGTTATTGTGTATGTACCTACAATACTGTTATTGACACTTCCTGATGTTGTGATGTTACCAGTAATATTTCCATCGGTATTATCTGTAGCTGATATGCCAGATAATATGTTATAAGAATCACCAACGAAAATTTCGACAGTATTTGTTCCAGGAGCAATAGTTATAGTTGGAGGTATGTTATCAACAACGGTTACAGTTCGCGTAGCCGTACCTGTTACGTTGGCACTGTTTACAGCGGTATAAGTTATGGTATAATCCCCAGGTGTTGTGCTATCTACAATTGTGGCACTATTATCTGTTACTGGTAGTGAATTTCCATTAGAATCTGTAGCGGTTGCTCCTTGATCTGTATAAGGGGTGTTCATATTGATACTTATCAGGGAATTACCATTGAGTACAACTGTAGGAGCTACATTATCCACAATAGTCACTGTTCGGGTTTCTGTTGCTGTATTTCCTGACTCATCGGTCACGCTATAGTTTAGGGTATATGTTGTTAGTATTGAGGTATCGATTGGCCCTCCTGTAATTTCAATAGAATCGGTGAGATCTCCACCGTCATTATCTGTTGCTGTGATGGTCTCGGTATACGTTCCATTAATATTTACAGATGTGTTTTTTGATCCGTTGAGCGCTAATACTGGATTTGTAGTATCTCCCACATTTACAGTTCTAGTGACCGATACAATATTTCCAACAGCATCTACTGCGGTGTAGGTTACGGTGTATGTTCCTATTGAAGCGGTGTCTACAGTACTATCAATAGTTACCTCTAGTGTTTGTCCATCTTTATCTGTAGCGGTTGCATTGCGTTCGATGTAAGGTTCGTTAACCTCTAAAGTAATATTAGCATCTCCATTAAGTGCTATTGTAGGTGGAATTCCAATCACATCTTTAAACGAAATTTCAAGGTTTTGAGTGAGTTCCACAGGATCTTCTTCGGTATTACTGACAGTAAAACTTAGTTCGTGAATGCCTGCCACTGTTCCTTTATATGATCCTATAGAACTTCCTTTACTAATAGGTATGCTTGCTCCAGGAGCATATTCTTTGTCTAGATAGGTGAGTACCCCAGTATTCGAACTGCTATAGGTCATGGTAAAGGTTTGATTTTCTTTGAGCTCTTCAATGTTGAAATTGATGATTTCTTGTGCATTTACAAGAACTTCATTGGTGTTATTTCGTGTAGCCTTAAAAATAAAATCGTCAAGTTTTTGTACGGTAAAGGTTATGATTTTCTGAATGGCAACTCCAGAAGGACTTGTTACAGTAAATTGTATAACTACCGTACCTGCTGTTGTTGCTGTAAAATCTAGGTTAAAACTATTTTGAGTTGTTGGAATATTGGTGTTTTCAGCAACTGCTTTATTGTTTAGTGTTATCGTACCTGCACCAGTATTGTCTGCATTAAATTTGTACTGGGTGGTATAGGTTTGGTTTTCTTCTCCTTTGATATTGATGTTTATAGGAGTTGTTTCTTTATCATACGGTGTTGTACTGTTTGGGATGACTTCAAAAGAAAACCCAGGATCGGTTACAATATAACGTCTAGCAATAGTTTTTGTTCTTCCGTTTCGATCTCGAATAGTGACTTGAGCATTATTGACCCCTATTTTTTTTCCAATAAACCCTAAAGAGAATTCAGTATTACTAATAGTTATGGTATCGTTTGGCGTGATGTTCACTCCGTTATTAATATAATATCCCTCTCCTTCTGTTATGGTATAATATAGAGAGTAGGTTTCTTCTTTATTACTAATTTCTGAAATGACAAATGCTGTAGGTTGTGGAGATTCGAGAAAAGCATTTTCATCATGAGTAGCACTAACTTCAAAATAATCAAACAAATCATCTGTTATTTCTTTGGTACACGCCAGTGTTAGAATTAGTAATAGACTTAGTATTATTTGCTTACGTAAACTTTTCATAGTCAGTTTTGTTTTACAATACTATTAATTTGATTCCAGCACCGATGTATGGTGTTAAATTTCCGATATCACTATTGATGTGATAAAACTCGTATGTTTTTATGGTGAGAGATATGATTTGAGTTATAAAAATATCAATATCTATCCCTGCATACGGACCGTAAATAAATTTATTTTTGATATTTAGAATTCTTCCACCTTCAACTTCTTGATCATCATTATTGATAATTTCGTATCCAGCAACACCACCAGCACCAATTGCTACGGCAATAATCCGGCTATTATTTCGAAAAAGGTCATAGAAGAAGCCGGTATTGAAACTATAAGCGTTAATAGGGACACTAGTTTCTTCAAAAGGGAAATCAGAAAATGTTGTAGATACCCCAAACTGTACAAAATCATATCGATTTATTTTGTAGTCTAGGGCAATCATACCTCCAGTCCCTTCTTGTGCCATTCCTCCTGTAGCTGTTACGGCTATATTATGATGTTTGCTGTAAAAAAGAGTTCCCAATTGCGCATGCATAGCACTGCACATACCTAATGTTAAAGAGAGAATTAAGTAATGTTTTAGTGAAAATTTCATTACATGCATTGTTTTGAGGTTTATTTTTTAAAAATGGTTTACACGTAAAAAAAATAGGGAATGCAAATATAAGAATAAAAATGGAATGAGATTTTTTCATGTTAAAAAAAAGCTCAAAAATTAGTTTTTTTATTATTTATGGACTGTGTTTTTAATGATATATATCCCCGATAAGTATAGTTGCTTTAGTGCTTATGCATAGCAGCTTAGGTATGACTAATCTAAATGCTTGTACACATAAAAGTGTTATTTGGTCTATTCCACCATCGAGTGTATTTATAGAGAAATATCCTTAATACAGATGCTATAAAATCCTTTTTTTTTATGTTTTATTATATCATATGATTATAATGATATTAAAAAAAAACAGAAGTATACATCCGGTTGTTTATACCAATCAAACATTTAGAACCTTTATTTTGAACTCTAAAATTGTAATTTAAATAGATCTAATGCTCAAAAGCATATTTTATGATATTAGCGCCCATTTGTAGTGCTTTACGTCTAATCTCTGGAGAGTCATTGTGTATTTCAGGATTTTCCCAACCGTCACCAAGGTCACTTTCATAAGTAAATAATAGTACCAATCGATCCTCATAAAAAATACCCAATGCTTGTGGTCGTTTACCATCATGTTCGTGTATTTTGGGTAATCCTTTTGGAAATTGATATGCGGAGGTGAAAATGGGATGGTCTAAGGCTAATTCTTCTAATGTATGACTAGGAAATATTTTTAATAATTCTTTTTTGACATAGGGTTTCATTCCATAATTGTCGTCAATATGTATAAACCCACCACTTTGTAAATATAATCGGATATTTGCAGCATCTTCATCACTAAAATACACATTGCCATGTCCTGTCATGTGAATAAAAGGATATTGAAATAAATCAATATCTCCGGGCTTAACTACTTTGGCAGGAGTATTGATTTTGGTTTGAATGTTTTCATTACAAAATTCAATAAGATTAGGAATAGCTGTGGGGTTACTATACCAATCGCCGCCACCGCTATAATGTAATATTGCAATATCTTGGGCATATCCAATTGTAGTGATCAGGAATAGGTTAAAGTATAGTGCGAGTTTATACATAGATGTCGTCTAAATTAAAATTTAATGGATCAACATTGCCATAATGATCTGGGTGGGGGTTTAGGTTTTCTATTGAAATCTAAATCAAAAATAATTTCATTCCATTCCCTTTATTCCGGTGCTATTGAAATCCATTTGGATACCTTCAAAAATACTAAAATTAAAGCGATGAAAAAATTACTGAATATAGTTTATATGGTATTCATAACTATGATAGCAACGGTTCAAGGATAATCGGATTCCATTGGAGCAATGCATGATGGTTAAGGCGTAATTTTAAAGGCAATTAATTGGCTAAGTTGTGGTACAACGGCATTAAAATTGTTATCGGATACGACTACCAATGTTTTACTACCATCATCCAATTTAGGACCAAATGTCATTCCTTCTACATTGCCTACGACTCCGTTTGTAAGCTTAGTACGAAGAGTATCAAAGTTAATAAGCAAAGTTTTCGTAGCTTTTGTATGCGTATTTGCATTTAATGTATTCATGTTTACGGTATTTGTAGCTGCACTAGCGTCTACTTTATACAATTTTAGTGTACTTCCTCCATCCAAATACCCAGAAGAAAAAGAACGCTCTAATACTAAAAATTGATCCGTGTCATATTCTAAAATTTCCACCAGTCCATTAATCGTAATCGAACCCAATACAATAGGGCGGGCTATAGGATCTAATTCATATACAAATTGGCGTGTTGCTTCTCCCGTGTTTGTATTCAATAGTGTGATACGTACAGGAGATTCAGTGTCTGTAGTCGTAGGTTCAGGGCCATCTTGTAATAAGGGAAGTTCCATCCCTACCCAATAGCCTGTAGTATCATAACTAAGCGATAAGCCTTCTAATGTGCCATTATGCCGGGCTCCAAAAGCAGTGTTTGTTGGTGTAGGAGGGTTAAAATAATCAGGTAGTGCTCTGTTTTGTTGTTGTGTGCCATCGATAGAGATTTCATATAATGAAGGAGCAATACCGGTATTTACAGAACCTTCGCTAGTATATATCAACCTATTTTTAGTCATGTCAAAACGAATTCCTTCTGGATCCACAAGTCCATTTCCTAGCGGATCGCCTTGTGTATCTTTAATGGTGACCATCGTATTGATTTGTACCGTAGAGAATGCATTATCATCATACACAATATCCGCGGTATAATATCGAATGGGAGCTTTAGAAGCATCACTAATTAAATACCAAGTAGCATTGGCATAGTCGATACCAGAAATACCGCCAAATGCAGTGCCTTCAATAGTTTGATCTGGGATAATAAATTCATCAATAAAAGAAAGTGCGCTTATGGTGGTGCTATTTTGTATTGTATCAGAGGGGGTATTTTGTGGAATGTCAGTCGGGTTTGAAGTGACCATTTCTTCATTTGATGAACAGCTTATAAGGTATAATAAGATGATGAGGGAATAAAATATTTTTAGCATAGTATTTTGCATATCAGCATGATGTGTTGTTGTTACAAGTTACAATGTTTTAAATAGTTTTTTAAGGTTTAGGAACTATATTTCAATATAAAATATGACCTTAATTACAGTTGTGAGGGCATTTTACCTGAATAAAAAACAATTTCAAATTAAAACGATCATTTAAAAATTCATTTGGGATTACTTTTACGCTTAAAAAAAACATTTTATTACCTTTAGCATTATCTTATATTAATTTATAAAATATATACGCAGCGAAATCCAACATTTTCAGTTGTAATTTATGAGAGTAAGCACTACCCCTCATTTATGAATAAAGAAGAACAAGGTATACTGGTTAAAGCATGTAAAAAGAATGACCGGGATGCCATGGAAAAAATATACAATGCTTTTATGCCCAGAATGATTGCGGTAAGCTTTCGCTATTGTAAAAATCGATCTGATGCAGAAGATATAGTGCAAGAGGCTTTTATTAAAGTATTTAAAAATATAAAAAAATACAAGCATAACGGAATGCTGGCAAGTTGGATAGAACGAATTGTTATTAATTGCGCTATCGATCATTGGCATAAAATGAAAAAGACGGTCTTTATTGATAATACCGAATTAGTAGAAGAAGAAAGTGAACAAGAGCTAAACGAAATAGAAAAAGATTATTTTTCTAAAGAACTTTCAGTAGAAAAATTAAGAATATTAATAAGTGATTTACCAGAGCAATATAGATATGTTCTAAATTTGTATGCTATTGAAGGGTATTCACATAAAGAAATAGGGGAAATACTAAAAATAAAAGAAAGTACATCTAGATCTAATTATACAAGAGCAAGAAAAAAACTATTAGCAAACATGAGGGCTTTAGGAATTAATAAATACTAATTAGCGATCTCTAAATGAGTAACCAATGAAAGAGGATAAAGACCTTTTAAAAGAGCTTTTACAAACCAAATTTAAAGATGACGTTATGGAGTCATCCGGGAATGGGTTTGTCCATGTTTTTGATGCCGTGCAAGAAAATTCCGGTAACAAAAGTTCCTTTCTTTGGTATATCATTGGAGGTATTATGATTTTATTAATAGGAACACTTAGCCTATTCTATGTGCTTAAAAACAAAACATTTAATACACCAATAGAAAGTACATCTGTAAAAAAGGAAACTACAGAAATCCTTATTAAAAAAGAAGCTATTGATTTTGTTACACAAACGAATGATCAAATAACACTGCTAGTTGCAAAAGATAAAAATGATACGATAAAAGGTACTATCCAAACTAAAAATAACCGTACTCCTATAAAAGTGGATGTAACTACTATAACTCCTGAAAACGACAGTAAGGAAAAAGGAGTAATCACAGTAACCTATAAAGCATCAGAAAAATATGCCGCAACCGAGCATACGAAATACAATACCCTTCCTGATTTAAGTACTATTGTTGTTCGAAAAAATAGTACTGTAAATTTTACGGCATCAAAACAAGGGTATCGTAAAGTAGATATTACAGGAACGGCCTTTTTAAGTATACAAAAAGACGAATCCAAACCTTTTATCGTGTTTGGAAGACATTGTAAAATACAGGTTTCTGGAAACTCTTTTGCCATACATTCAGATGCTAAAGCTGACCTTATGACACTGATAGCTGGAACTGCAAAAGTTGTTCATAATACAACCAAGGAAGTAATAGATCTAGTTCCAGGACAAAGTTTACAGGTAGATAATAGCGGAATTTCATTATTAAAAAAATCACCGAATCAGTTTGCATGGAAAACAGCTAGTTTATATTATGAAAACGCTCGCATCCATGATGTTATTAAGGATCTTGGAGAAAATTATGATGCAAAAATTCAAATAAAAAACACAAAAATTCTCCAGTGTACATATTCCGGATTTTTTGAGCATGCTAATACGATTAAAGTTTTAAAAGAAATAGTACTTTCTTTAAATTTACAGATTTCAAAAAAAGAAGATGTTTTTATCATTACGGGAAAAGGTTGTAGTAAATAGTATCGTTTATGATACATACGCTTACAAAGTAAATAAACTCTTCAAGACCAAATAACCAAATGAATTTTAAAATACCCCTTAAGTAATTTGAAGTAAGTATAATTCAAAATTTATGATCAATCATTCTGAGAGTATATGATAAAAAATATTTACTCTCGATTTAAAGTTGCATCGGCATTTTATGATCGAGACCTACTAGGTTTCCAAAACCTAGTAGGTCGAACAGGATGCCTAACTATAAAACAATGAGTATCAAAAATCTAAAGTATAGCGACTGTTTTTTGTCATGGACTAAGCAATTTTATATTAAATTTGGGGCTAGCCCCAAAGGAATCTAAACAACAATAGATAGAGTTTAATCCATAGAATTCCCCGAGGCTCTACCTCGGGTATATCGACCGGATTCAAGACTTTTAGAACCAAGAGTCAAGATAAAATAACGTCTTGTTTCCTGTTTCTTGTAGCGAAGATTCTTATCTCTGATACCTCGATGGCTCTGCCTCGGGGTAGTTCATTTTACAGACCCTCATATTAAAAAGCCGTCTGTAAAGAAATTTACAGACGGCTCTTATTGTTAATTAACTACTATGTTATAAATCAAATATAATTGACTCTCCATTCTGACCTGTTAATGTAACTTCTTTATCACAAGCTCCATCTCCAAAATCAATATTAAAATTAACATCAAAACTACTAGAAAAATCTACCGAACCTTGAACTGGAAACTTTAAGAAGTTTGCTCTATTAAAACAGGCAACTTTATATACTAGGGGTTTACCTTCAATAGATATTGTTTTCATAAAAAAAGTTTGATTTATACCATCTAAAGAAGAAGATTCTCTAAGCGTAACAATCTCCTCTTCTGTAAATCTATTTTCAAAAGTGAAATTTCTGTCAGTTGTATAGCGATAAGAATCATCATTTGGATCCGTAATAATGCCATTTATAATAACATCAAATACTTTAGTAGTATCAGTGCTTAATGCGTCGTTTTGTTCAGCTACTCTATATCCATCATAAACATAACCATCATCGCCTCTAACATTCTTAAAAACTGTAGAATCTTTCCATTTAGAATTAAATACTCCTGCAACATAGTATGTTACTTCACCGCTCCAATCATCAAAATCACATTGTTCTTCGGTATTGTTCAGAATCATTTTACTATAGTAATCATACGTGTTAAAGCCAGGTAAAGTATTATCCTGATTAGAAATTAAAAGTTCTATAGAAGCACAACTTCTTTTTAAATTTTTAGAAGTCCCTTGAATATCTACAGATGCTTGCTCAGAGATTGAACCAAAATTATCCATGGCTAAATCTAGTGTATTAAACAATTCGAAGTTTTCTTTATCATTATTTTGGTTAGAGATGTCTCCGGTGTCATCAACATCTTCTACAGCACAACTTACGATTAATCCTAAAGTCAATGTACAAATCAAAAAATTTCTCATGGTTTTCTATTTTTAAATGAATATTATATTGGGTTTATATCTATTAAACCTGAAAAAATAAAAACGCTGCGTAGATTTTTTTTTTTTTCATTAATGTTTGACAAAGATCCAAGATCATTACGTCTGATTGTTTGGTGAAGCAGGTTTTGAGAGGCAATCCCAAAGGTTTGAGAAAGATTATTCGCAAATCGTATTAAACCCGGATTATGCAGTAGAAAATCTATTACGGCTTGAAACTACTTCAAAATATACCGCTCCGCTATGTTTTTAAACTTAACCATAGCAATGCTATGCAAAATTTTAGAAAACATCATATTTTATCGCAATTTCAAACCTCATGACGAAGTGCTATTGCATAATCCGGGTTAAACCTTATCATGTTTGATGCTAATATTTTAGATTAATTTTAAGGAAGAGTATAAAATTAGTTTGAATATATTAAATGGTATAAAAAGAGAATCTCCTAATATATCTGAACGCTGATCCCTTTTACTTTAAAAGCCTATATGGATTTCAGTAATTTAAAATAATAGCTGTAGTATAAAGTGTATACGCTATTATGAATGCATAAAAGCAATACTATGTACTGCTACAATAGCTGCGGTTTCAGTACGTAATCTATTTTCTCCTAAAGAAATAGGTGTGTATCCATTGGTTGTAGCGAGCTCAATTTCTTTAGTAGAAAAATCACCTTCTGGACCAATCAGTATGGTTATATTGGTAGCAGGAACGGTAAGTTCTTTTAAGGTACGTTTATTCGTTTCTTCACAATGTGTAATCAATAATTGATCATCATTTTGTTTTGTAAGAAATTCAGATAACGAAATTGCAGTATTAAGTTTAGGTAAGTAGCACTGTAATGATTGTTTCATGGCACTTTGTAAAATCCGTTCAAAACGTTCGGGTTTGATTACTTTTCGTTCACTGTGATCACAAATTATAGGTGTAATTTCATCGATGCCGATTTCTGTAGCTTTTTCCAAAAACCATTCATAACGATCATTCATTTTGGTAGGTGCTACAGCCAGATGTAATCGATAGTTTTTTTTGTTTTGTAGCTCAGTACTTTGAACGGTTACAATACATTGGCTAATCGTAGCAAATGTAATTATGGCAGAGCATAATAACCCTTTACCATTCGTAATATGAAGTATATCACCTTCTTTTTTACGTAATACTTTAGCAATATGTTTGCTTTCTTCTCTAGAGAAGGTAAACGTACTGCTAGTTGCTGTTAGAGTAGGACTATAGAATAGCTGCATAGTTTTTTTTAGAAGTTACAAAGTTACAAAGTTACAAAGTATCGGAGTAGCAAAGAAGAATCTAAACAGTCGTGTTTATTTAATTGTATGTTGGTTGTGAGTGAGGGTAAATTTTAATTATTAGAATTCCCCGAGGATCTATATCTGGTGTGTCGATTAGATTCAAAACTTTTAGAACTAAGATTCAAGATAAAATAGCGTCTTGGTTCTTATAGGAGCGGTCTTATCTTTGATACCCGGATGGGGCTGACTCGAGGTAGTTCAAAGATCAATCATAGTTTATCTTGTCTTCCTGTCTCTTGCTTCTTATCTTCTAGTAGTGCAACGGTCTATTTTTTTATACCTTATAATTGTATCCTTGCTTTTGCCACTACCCCCATATCGGCAAAATCTTTTTTTAAGAATTTAAGATATCCTACAATGGTAATCATTGCAGCGTTATCTGTAGTGTATTCAAATTTTGGAACGTATGTTGTCCATCCAAACTTATATTCTCCTTCTTTTAAAGCACTACGAATACCAGAATTGGCAGATACGCCGCCGCCGATTGCAATACGCGTAATACCGGTTTCTTTGGATGCTTTTTTGAGTTTATCAATTAAAATATTGATGATTGTATATTGAATAGAGGCACAAATATCGTTTAAATTCTCTTCGATAAAATTAGGGTTTTCTTTTACCTGCTTTTGTATAAAATACAATACTGCTGTTTTGAATCCACTAAAACTAAAATTGAGTCCATCAACTCTAGGTTTGGTAAACGGAAATGCTTTTGGGTTTCCCAATGCAGCATATTTGTCAATTAATGGACCTCCAGGGTAGGGTAACCCCATGATTTTTGCGCTTTTATCAAAAGCTTCCCCAACAGCATCATCTATAGTTTGTCCAATCACTTCCATATCAAAATGATCTCTTACTTTCACTATTTGTGTATGCCCACCACTTATGGTCATGCCTAGAAAAGGAAATGTAGGTGGGGTATAGCCTTCTTCTTCAATAAAATGTGCCAAAATATGAGCTTGCATATGATGCACGTCAATTAAAGGAATAGCCAGAGCCAGTGCTAAAGATTTTGCAAATGAGGTGCCTACTAGTAAAGACCCCATTAACCCAGGACCTTTAGTAAAGGCAATAGCGCTAAGATCTTTTTTCGAAATATTGGCTTGCTGTATTGCTTGATCAATCACAGGAACAATATTTTGCTGATGCGCTCTAGAAGCTAGTTCAGGGACTACTCCACCATATTGTTCGTGTATTTTTTGGGAAGCCACAACATTAGATAATATTTTACCGTTGCATAGTACAGCAGCAGATGTATCGTCACAGGAAGACTCAATCCCAAGTATGTATATATTTTGTGTGCTCATTATGAGGAAAAGGGCATAGAAATTGTTAATATTGTCAACAAAGTTAAAACAATAATACGTATCAAAAAATTAGGGAAAATAATAATTAGGGTAATTTTCGCACTTTTGTTGATAAGTATCTTCATTACCCTCTTGTTTACTATTCCTTCCGTGCAAACGTATTTTGGAAGTAAACTTACGACATATCTTAATGAAGAGTTTGATGTAGACATTGATATAGAGAACATTGGATTGACCTATACGGGCGCTATAGATCTTAAAAAAGTGTTGGTTAAAGACCATCATCAGGATACATTATTATATGCGGGAAGTATTGCGACATCTATATTAAATCTTAGGGAATTATCTAATGGTCAACCAGAACTAGGCAATGTTTCGATTTCGGATGTGTTATTTTACATGAAAATCTATAAAGATGAAGACAGTGATAATTTAATGACTTTTGTTCGAAAATTCAAGAAAAAAAGTACAGCTCCAAAGAAAAAATTTAGATTAACTACTGAAAATATTCATATTGATCGGGGGAGATACACCTATACAAATGAAAATTTGAATACGCCTAAGGCATTGGATTTAGGAAACATCACAGCAGATATACCACAGTTAAAAGTGGATGGCGAAAATGTGTATTTAACGACCGAGCTATTATCGTTTACAGAGCATAGAGGATTAATCGTAGAGAACCTTCAAACACAATTTTCATTCACATCTTGTGAAATGAATTTTAAAGAAGTGGTATTACAAACTCAGGATTCGAAGATCGCTGCAGATATCGTTTTCTTATATGAATCAGGAAATTTTTCTGATTTTGTGAATGCTGTGGAGGTCAATGCCAATTTTAAAAAGGCGGTAGTATCAACAAATGATTTGATTCCTTTTTATAAAGAATTTGGGGAACATCAAAATTTAACAATTCAGAACACAAGATTACAAGGCGTATTGAATGATTTTAAATTACTAGATACCGATATTAAAGGATTGGACCGTTCTAGTATTAAAGGTAATATTAGAATACAAAATGCGGTGACAGATCTCACTCAATTTAAGATGGATGGAGATTTTGAAGAGGTTACTTCGAATTATTATGATCTTGTGAATTTAATGCCTAGGGTATTAGGAAAATCATTGCCTAAGCAGTTATATCAATTAGGAAGTGTAACTGCCAAAGGAAATGCTATTGTTACCATCAAAACAGTCGATGTAGATATGGAACTGTTTTCTCAATTGGGAAAAATTAAAGCTTTTGTACTCTTGGGTAAATTAGATGATATTAAAAAAGCAACGTATAACGGTAATGTTATTTCGAATGATTTTAATATAGGGGGATTACTTAGTAAAAAAACATTAGGAAAATCAGCATTTAATATTGACGTAGATGGTAGTGGATTTACCTTAGAAAACTTAGATACTAAACTCGAAGGTACCATTAGTTCTTTAGTTTTTAATACTTATAATTACACCAATATTACGGTAGAAGGAAATCTTAAAGATCCTGTTTTTGATGGAAAATTAGTTGCGGATGATCCTAATGTGAAACTACATTTTAATGGCGTAGTAGATGTATCTGAATCGATTAATAATTATGATTTTGTAGCCAATGTAGATTTTATAGATCTTAAAGCGTTGAATATTTTTACTCGAGATAGTATTTCTGTATTTGAAGGTGATGTAACGATGAATGTTACGGGAACAAATATTAATAATGCGGAAGGTAATATTTCATTTTCTAAAACCTTATATAAAAATCAAAATGACGATTACTATTTTGAAGATTTTGAAGTTCGATCTAGTTTCGATGATCAAAGGGTTCGAACGATAGCCATGAATAGTCCAGATATTATTGAAGGAACCGTAAAAGGGATTTTTAGGTTCCAAAATGTATATGATTTATTTCGAAATTCGATTGGTAGTCTGTATTCTAATTTTGAAGCTACAGAGATTACCGATAATGAGTTTATGGAATTTAATTTTAATATTTATAATAAAATTGTAGATGTATTCTTTCCAGAAGTTAGGTTTGCTCCCAATACTTTTATTAGAGGAAAGGTAGAGAGCGATGAGTCGGAGTTTAAACTCACATTCAGATCCCCTAAGATTAATGCGTTTGATAATTTTATGGAAGATGTAGATATACAGGTAGATAATAAAAACCCACTGTTCAATACTTATGTAGCGATAGATAGTGTAAGTACAAAGCAGTATAAAATATCTGAATTTAGTTTAATCAATGTCACATTAAAGGATACCTTATTTATGCGTTCAGAATTTAAAGGAGGAAAAAATAATGCGGATAAATTTAATGTCAGTTTTTATCATACTATTAATGAAGACAATAACTCAATTGTAGGGTTGCGTAAATCTGATTTGTTATTTAAAGGGTATACCTGGTACATTAATGAAACTAAAAGTGAATCTAGGAATACGATTACTTTTGATACTGATTTTCAAAATATTTTCATCAACTCATTAATCTTAACGCATAAAGATGAGGAGATTAAAATTGATGGCATTCTAAAAGGGAAAGAAGATAAAGACATTAGGGCATCGTTTAAAGATGTAGATCTCTATAAAATTACGCCAACGATAGCTAATTTTCGATTGGCAGGGGGTATAGATGGGGCTATTAGTATAAAGCAAGATAGGGGTGTTTATTTTCCTAGTGCGACAATTCAGGTTGATGATTTAAAAATTAATGATTCTTTTCTAGGGCAATTGCGCTTAAATGTTTCTGGAAATGAAGATTTGACACAATATACAATCAATAGTAAACTCTTGAACGGAGAGCAAGATAAAACAATGAGTGCAATAGGAACTATTGATGTCGCAGCGAATAGTTCAGATGTTAATGTCGATGTGTCTCTAGATCGATTTGATATTAAAGGATTTAGCCCTTTGGGGGGAGCTGTCTTATCTAATATGCGGGGGTTTGCTTCTGGAGATGCAAAAATTACAGGAAGCTATAAAAACCCTAATATTGATGGTCTTATACTTTTAAATAATGCAGGACTTAAAATACCGTATCTAAATGTCGATTTAGGACTTCAGAAAAACGCAAGAGTGATTTTGGATACACATCGTTTTACATTTGATGCGATTGATATACATGATACAAAATATGGAACAAAGGGTGTATTGGATGGGTTCATAACACATGAACGTTTTTCAAAATGGAAACTAGGGTTAGATATTTTGGCTAAAGATCGATTGTTGGTTCTTGATACAGAGGAAGATGAAGAATCTTTATATTTTGGAACTGGTTTTATCAAAGGAAATGCATCAATTACGGGACCTACTAAAGGATTAGTAATCAATGTAAACGCTACAACAGAAGAAGGTACAGTTTTTAAAATCCCACTTCGAGATACAGAATCTTTAGGAGATAATTCATTTATTCATTTCTTGAGTCCAGAAGAAAAAACAGCTCGTTTGGCTGGAGAAGAGATCATTTTAGAAGAGGTTAAAGGGTTAGAACTTAACTTTGACCTGGATGTGAATAATAAAGCAGAGGTAGAGGTTGTTATTGATAAAAATACTGGGAGTTCACTAAAAGGAAAAGGAGCAGGGAGTTTATTGATCGAAATCAATACTAACGGAAAATTTAAAATGTGGGGTGATTTTATAGCGTATGAAGGCGTTTATAATTTTAGGTATGGCGCTTTTATAGAAAAAGTATTTAGTGTACGAACCGGTGGCAGTATTAACTGGGATGGAAGTCCAACTAGAGCAATATTAGATCTTAGTGCTATTTATGCAACAGAAGCTAATCCAGCAGTATTATTAGAAAATGCTACACTAAATCGAAAAATACCAGTGAATGTTGTAGTAGATTTAAAAGGAGAATTAGTCAAGCCTAATCTTAATTTTAATATTGAGTTCCCCAATTTGAGCTCTGTAGTAAAAAGTGAGTTGGAATATCAATTAGAGGATCAAGCTACCAAAGAATTACAGGCATTGTCACTAGTAACTCAAGGGCAGTTTTATAGTGATGTAACGGTAGGACAAAATGCGATCACTGGAAATCTTGTGGAGCGTGCTTCTAGTTTGGTTAATGGTATTTTTTCTGGGGAAGATGATAAATTTCAAATTGGATTGAATTATGTACAAGGAGATCGCGTACTTGATCAAGAAACTACAGATCAATTTGGGGTTACGGTATCCACAAAAATTAGTAATAAAATATTAATTAATGGTCGAGTGGGGGTGCCTATAGGTGGAGCAAGTGATACTCCAATTGTAGGTAATGTAGAGGTAGAATATTTGTTTAATAAAGATGGTTCACTTCGAGGTAAAATATTCAATAGAGAAAATGATGTTCAGTATATAGGAGAAACTAGTACAAATATGACGGGTGTAGGGTTGTCTTATTCTGCGGATTTTGATAATTTCAATGAATTATGGAAAAAGATTTTTAAGAAAAAAAATAAAGACACCGTTCCAAAAGTTATAGATTCTACTGCGATAAAAGCTCCAGATTTTATTAACTTTACGGAATAAACTAGGCTAGTATTGATAGCTACATGAGTTCTATTAATGAACAACCAAATATTAAAATTATGATTAAAGAAATAAAGACCATAGGGGTGATGACTTCTGGAGGTGATGCTCCAGGGATGAATGCTGCGATACGAGCTGTAGCAAGGGCTTGTTCTTATTATCATATTAAATGTATTGGCTTTAATAGGGGGTATCAAGGAATGATAGAAGGTGATGCTGATGTAATGACAGCTAGAAGTGTGCGTAACATCATTGGTCTTGGAGGTACAATATTAAAATCGGCACGATCTAAAGAGTTTAGAACGAAAGAAGGTAGAGCTAAAGCAGCAGAACACCTGAAAGAATTTGAAGTAGATGCCATGGTATTGATTGGTGGCGATGGAACATTTACAGGAGGTAAAATTTTTAGTGAAGAATATGATATTCCAGTAATTGGTGTTCCGGGTACTATTGATAATGACATTGCAGGAACTAATTTTACAATAGGATATGATACGGCGTTAAATACTGTTGTAGAAGCGATTGATAAAATTAGAGATACAGCAAGTTCTCATGATCGTCTTTTCTTTGTGGAAGTAATGGGTCGTGATGCTGGTTTTATAGCACTGAATAGTGGTGTTGGGGCAGGAGCAGAAGAAATTCTAATTCCAGAAGAAGATCTTGGGTTAGAGCGCCTTTTAGAATCCCTTAGAAAAAGTAAACGATCAGGGAAATCTTCAAGTATTGTAGTGGTTAGTGAAGGAGATAAGATTGGTAAAAATGTATATGAACTAGCGGATTATGTGACAGAAAACTTGCCAGATTATGATGTAAGAGTAACCGTTTTAGGCCACATGCAGCGAGGGGGGTCACCTACATGTTTTGATAGAACATTGGCGAGCAGACTTTGTGTTCGTGCTGTAGAATTATTGCTGGATGGAGAGCGCGATGTTATGGTAGGGTTGGTGAATAATGAGGTAGTGACTTCTAGTTTTGAGGAAGGTTTAAAAGAGGATCACGGTATTAATAAAGAGTTGTTACGTATTTCAGATATTCTTTCGGTATAAAGCCTAAAGAAAAGCGCTCACTTAGATTGTGTGCTACTTTTTCAATTTAATTTTGTCAATAGATTGAAATAATTTTTCAAAGTTTACGGGTTTAGCAAAGTATTGATCGAAACCTACTTTTTTGAACCGTTTAGCATCACCAGGCATTGCATAAGCGGTTACCGCAAATACAGGAATACCAGTAGTGATGTCTAATCTTCTTAGTTTTTGTAGTAACTCACAACCGTCCATTTGGTCGACGCCAAGGTTAATATCTACTAAGATGAGGTCTAAAATAGGCTGTCTAGTCACGAGTTTTAATGCTTGTATTGCGTTTTGAGCAATAATAACGGTATTAGAAGTGTCTTTGGATAACATGCGATCCATAACTATGGCATTGATTTTATTATCTTCTACATATAATACATTCATAATAGTGCGGGTATGGTTATAGTGAATACAGTGCCTTTTTTTACTTTACTTTTAATCTTGATGCGCCCGCCTAATATTTCAATGTATTTTTTGGATAAACTTAGTCCTATACCAGTACCTTCATATTTGCGACTCAGACCAAAGCTTTCTTGAACAAAAGGATCAAAAATCTTACTGATATTCTTTTTTTGAATACCAATACCTGTATCTTCTACCGTGATATAAATATTTTTAGGTTTAGAAGGTTTAGTAAATACTGCAATAGTAATGCTTCCTTTTGGAGTATATTTTATGGCATTATGGATAATATTATTTAATGCTGTGCTAAAGATATCAGAATCAATATGTGCAGTAGGACAACTTTCATCAAGTTTAAGATCATACTGTAACTTTTTGGTATTTGCAATATGTCGGTATGCACGGTATGAAGTTTCTACACAATAATTCATATCGGTATTGCTATAATTAAGATATTCTTTAATGGTTTCAGATTCACTAAAATTCGATAAATTATTGATGGTCATTAATAACCTATCTTTACTTTCTTCCAAATATTTTAATAATTTTTTTCGTTCTGAAGGTTGGTCTTCATGAAGTAATAAATCACTAATAGTCATGATTCCATTAAGCGGAGTCCTGATCTCATGGCTAAGGTTGGATAAAATGTTGGATTTGATATCATTAAGCTCATGTGCTCTAATATGCGCTTCTTTGGTGGCAAGTTCTGCAAGTTTTCGCTCCGTAATGTCATGAAAACTCAGCAATACCGTACTGATGATTTTTGTAGTATCTACTATTGGGGTATATTTTACTTCTAACCATTGTACAGCACCTTTATGGGTAACTCGTTCTACTTCTTTTCTAACAAGTTCTCCCTGACATGCTCTGTTAAACCCGTGTGCAAATATATTTTTAAAGTTAACAGGCATGACATCAATAAAACGACATTCTGTTTCTATGGGATTTACATCATAATCATGTTTAATAATGTCCAAAGAGTTTTGATCGGCCATCAAAATAACCCCTTTAGTATCAACCAAAATAGTATATACAAAACCATTATTAACAATAGCCTCAAGTTTATTTTTGTTTTCAGCAATGGTTTTTTCATTAATCTTTTTTTGATGGATATCAATAAGATTACCAATCATTCGAGTTGTTTTATTTTCTTCGTTTTTTTTACGGTATCCATACACCTCATAATGACGATATCCTCCTTCCAAATGCTTTAACCGATAGTGGTTTAAATAATGATTCCCATCCTTTTCTAAATTTTCATAATGTCTTTTTAATGCATCTTCTGCATCGTCTGGATGAATCATTGTTCTAAAAGTTTCTTCCGGCATAAAATCGATATCTAATGGAAGGCCAAGCATTTTTCTAAAGTCATGACTATAAAAAACTTCGTTTTCTTCAATATGATGATCAAATAAACCTGATCGAATGCCCTTTAATGCAAGATGTTTAGTCTCTTCATTAGATTTTAATTTTTCAACATCAAGATGTCGTTCCGTAATATCTGCAATAGTACCATTTACAAAAACAACTTCATCATCGTGTAATACTGGATTGCCAATAACTTTAACCCATTTTTCAGTTCCATTTTCCGTAGTTATTTTTTCGGTATATTCATACGGATTTTTAGTCGTAATAAGGGTGTCTAAATAGTGTTCTACATGCGCTCTAGAGCTTTCAGGATAATAACTAGCTCCTTTAGCTCTAGTTATCGGAATACTAGTGTCTAGGTTATGTAAATGATAACATTCCTTTGACCAATACAATTCTTCGGTTTTTGGATTGAAATGCCAAGCTCCTGTTTTAGTGAGTTTAGAAAGTGTGATTAAAGAGGCGTGTTCTTTGTCCTCTTCTGTAGTATCAATACCAGTAATATAGATTACTTGGGTATTTAATACAAAGTCTATTTTAAGAGATACTAATGCTTTGTCTTTAGTTACAAATCGAAATCTAATATTTTGTTTACTATTTTCTTCTGTTAGAGACGATAAGGTTTGTCGCATAACACTAGCGTCTTCATCAATAAGAAATGCGATAATGCTTTTGCCTCTGGCTTCTTTTTTTGAAAAAGGGAAAATGGTCTCACATCGTTGATTCATTGTAATGAGTTTTCCGTCTTTATCGATTACCATTAAAAAAAGGAGGGTCTTCTCTGCTAAGATTTCAAATTCAGATACGGTAAATGCCATGTGTAGAAAATTAATAGTATATAAAGTTACAAAATGATTTGTAATTAGCTGCTTTTTTTAAAGCTTAAGATACGATTAACACTTTGTGGTCTCTACTATCATTGGCAAGAGTTCAATGTATATTTTTCTAAGAATAACTATTCTTTAAATACTTTAGAGAACCCAAATCTCCGAAGCATTTTTTTCTCGAATTCCCAGAAAAAAGTAAATTGACCAAATAGCCAGCCAACAATGATCAATAAAATTTGATATACCGGAAAAATCGCAAAAATGCGAATAGGCCAATAAATCCAACCTGAAGTTGTAATTTGATTCATGCCTAATGCATTAATGATCGGTGTAGAAATTTTAGCAGCAGTAGATCCCGTAATAGCAAAAACGATGAAAATAGCAATAAGTTCCCAACGATACGTTACTTTCCATTTTGTAGCTAATTTTTCGAAAATTTTTAAAGTAAGTTTTAATAGGAAGTAAGCAATAACAAGAGTTAATATACCTGTAAGTATGGTGTAAACCGGAGTACTCAAAAGAGAGGTAAATAATGCAGCAATACGTTTACTTATTAAATAACCAGAGAATAATAGACCTATACATCCTAGAAAAGGAAAAAAAAGTTGCCAATTCGATTGTATATCCCAACGTAGTTTGAAATTTTGCATACCACAAAAATAAGATATACGAAGCAGTATTCCTATCAATTAAGAGCTGTACCTGTATGGATACTAATTTTTATAAAAAGTGCGCAATATTCATTGAAAATTGCGCGCTTTTTGAGGTGTATACGATATGTTTTATTGTTGTTATTTTCCGAAGAGTCCTCCTAAAATTCCACCAATAGCACCGCCACCACCACTTTTATTATTTAATAACATACCAGCAACATCATCCAATACACTACCATCACCATCCGCATCTAAGAATGTTTCTATAAGTGATTGCTGTTTTGACCCAGTACCACCACCAAGCATTCCGCCAAGCATATTTGTTAAACCATTGGCATCACTAACATTGTTTTGAGAAGCTTGTTTTCCTAATACTCCCATTAGTAGTGGTGCTGCGACCTTAAGAATCTGTCCTACAGATCCGGCATCAATACCAGATTTTTGGCTTAGTGCATTTTCTACTCCACCTTGTTTTCCACCTAAGATATGCCCTAAAATTCCAGCACCGTCATTGGTAACACTCTCATCAACACCACCTTCAAAGACACCACCTAGGTTATCTAAAATTCCTCCATTATGTTTTCCGTTTAAAGCACCTAAAAGTCCAGAAGCACCTTCTGGAGTTGCTGCATTACGCTGCATTGCACCCATAAGTACAGGTAGTGCCATTGATAATACACTACTGGTTTTATCAGTAGATTGTCCGGTTTGTGCACCAACACCGCTAATAATTTGTTTCCCAATAGGGCTATTTAAAAGTTCTAATATTCCAGACATGATTGAATGTATTTATAAGTTGAATTTAAAAATACATCTTTTCTAACAAATTAAGGCATACTTTGGTAAATTTATAGACTAGGATATTCGATGAAATGCGATACTATTAGTTGAAATAACTTACTATAGTTAAAGCAATTGTTATTTTGTTTTTTTATGAACAGATTTTTCTATTTTCCTTTACGAGATTCGTACCCCTCTCTTCAGTATTAAAGTATTTTCTTACGCATATATTGGGCAAGTTCTTTTGCAAGTTTGGCATAACCTTCCGCAATTCGATATCCTGAACTGTAATCCTTTCCCATAGCTCCCCCTCCAGGTACCTTGGTATATTCAGTTTCAAATATAGTCTTGTTGGGGTTCGAGTTTTCGTAGATAATGATATCCGCATAAATTTGAGCAGATTGTCTATGTACTCCGACATGATGTCCTGGCCGGATTCGTCGTGTTTTTACAACGATGGTGTGAGTAGCATTTTCTATGTTTTTGCCTACAGTAATTTCTTGTTTTTTAAATCGTTTGTTAAAAGAAGTAATAAACTTTGGTTCATAGCTTTCTTCGCGATCCGCAAACCAAGACTTTTTAAAAGCTTCTCCTTTTTCCTTGTTTTTTCCCATTTTCTTTTTGAGAAACTCATCTTCAGATTTGTATTTACCCACTCTAATGTTATTGTATTCAAAGACTAAGATGTAAGAAGATACTCCTCTTAAGTCTTTAACGTTTCCGTATTTGTTTTTCCTTTTTTGTGCTACCGCAATCGTTGTGATGAGTAGTAGTGTAATAAGTAGTGTTTTTTTTATCATGAGTGTTGCCATTTCTTGTTTTATGGTTCCTTAAATGTAAGGAATCATATATGCATTGAGCAGAAGTATATGTAATTCTACTTTTTTTACTTAGATTTTTATTCCATTCATTAGGGACTATTATCTCTTTTAAATAAGGATGGAAAATAAAAATCAATTCAGTACATAACATGTGTTTTGTGTTACATGGTGTATTTATTTTTTCACAAAGAGCAGAAGTAATGGTATTTATTTTTAAGTTTTTAAAAACTCGATTGCAGCTATAGAGTAAAAAGAAACCAATGAATTTTACAGCACTATATTTAATACCGCTTAGTTGTTTTTCGTTAATATCTGACTTTCTTGTTTTTATAATATAGTGACCTTTTGATTTTTTTATTAGTTCAGTTAAATCACTGATTATAATTCCATTTATTCTTAAATGTAAAATTTTATTATTTCCTATAGAGATGCCACAATGAGTAAAAAAGCTATTCGATACTTTTTTAATGATTTTCGAATATATGGAGTTATTTGATAATAAAATAATGTCACCTTTTGAAACCATGTTAATATTCTATTTATTAGTTTAGATTCTTAATATTATTAAGAACAGTCTTACACCTAGTGTAGTTTTTGAAATATCAGTTTGACCTGTTTTTTAATACCTGTTGAGGTCAAGTTTAACCATTACCCTTTATCTCTAATAGATAGCTTGTACAAAATTAGAAATCAATAGTGGATCATTATTTTAAAATGAGTAAATGGATGGGTTTATTGATTGATTGGTGAATAAACGGTAATCAATGATCATTATTT
Source organism: uncultured Aquimarina sp. (assembly GCA_937951135.1). Classification (GTDB taxonomy): domain Bacteria; phylum Bacteroidota; class Bacteroidia; order Flavobacteriales; family Flavobacteriaceae; genus Aquimarina. The sequence goes on from CALFCI010000019.1 coordinate 22,624, forward strand.
AGCTTTATTAATGGTGTTATTTTTTGTTCTTATTATGATTAGAATGCATTTTTGGAGTATCATTTAGACATATGGAGGTATAGAAATCCACCAAATTTTCATTACTTTTGTATATACGATTACGATTTAAAACTTATGAGTCAAAAACTATTACTTAGTGCTAAAGAAGTACATATTATACTGCACCGTTTGGCTTGTCAGTTAATAGAGAATCATACGCATTTTAAGGATACGGTATTGGTGGGCATACAACCCAGAGGTACTTACTTAGCGGATCGGATTACTCAAATTTTGAAGGATGATTATAAGGTGAAAGATATACAATTGGGGTATCTAGATATTACTTTTTATCGAGATGATTTTAGAAGAGGCGAGAAGCCTTTGGCGGCAAATAGTACTCAGATTAATTGTGTTATAGAAGATAAAAGAGTGGTTTTTATTGATGATGTACTGTATACAGGACGTAGCATACGAGCTGCGTTAACCGCAATACAATCATTTGGGCGACCAACCTCAGTAGAGTTATTGACTTTGATTGATAGGCGATTTAGTAGGCATTTACCCATTCAACCTAATTATAGGGGGAGGCAAGTAGATGCAATCAATAAAGAGCAAGTAAAAGTGCACTGGAAAGAAAATGAAGGTGAAGATGCGATTTATTTAATTAATAATTAGGGATAAGACAAGTTAGATTATGAGTGAATTAAGTGTAGACCACTTGTTGGGAATCAAATACTTAAATACGGCGGATATTAACTTGATTTTCGAGACTGCGGATCAGTTTAAAGAAGTTATCAATCGGCCGATTAAAAAAGTACCCTCATTACGAGATATCACTATAGCAAATTTGTTTTTTGAGAATAGTACGCGTACACGATTATCATTTGAATTGGCAGAAAAGAGACTTTCTGCGGATGTTATTAATTTTTCAGCAGCATCATCTTCAGTCAAAAAAGGAGAAACGCTTATTGATACGGTGAATAATATCTTAGCGATGAAGGTTGATGTAGTAGTGATGAGACATCCCAATCCAGGCGCAGGGGTATTTTTGTCGAAGCATGTAAATGCCAGTATTGTGAATGCAGGAGATGGAGCACATGAGCATCCTACACAAGCATTATTGGATTCATATTCAATCCGAGAACGATTAGGAGAGGTTGCTGGAAAGAAGGTAGTAATTGTAGGTGATATTTTGCACTCTAGAGTAGCATTGTCGAATATTTTTGCACTTAAAAAACAAGGTGCTGAAGTAAAAGTTTGCGGGCCAAAAACATTGATTCCTAAATATATAGAATCTTTAGGAGTTGGGGTCGAAACAGATTTGAAAAAGGCATTACAATGGTGTGATGTTGCGAATATGCTGAGAGTACAAAATGAACGAATGGAAATTAGTTATTTTCCAACAACAAGAGAATATACACAGCAATATGGGGTCAATAAAAAGCTCTTAGATAGTTTAGATAAAGAGATTGTCATTATGCATCCGGGCCCTATAAATCGTGGCGTAGAGATTACTAGTGATGTGGCAGATGCAGAACAGGCGATTATTCTTGATCAAGTAGAAAATGGTGTTGCCATACGCATGGCAGTACTTTATTTATTAGCGTCTAAAATAAAACAATAGTCTTATGATATTCGATAAAAAAGGAACGACAACAATTATTACGCAAGAAAAAGCAACTATAGTTGATTTTGTGAAGAGGTTAGAAGAGCAATATGAAGGGATTCAAAATGATAATATCATTGTAAATCTTTTTTCATTACGTGGGTTAACAAAAGAGAGTATCGTCGAGTTCTTGAGCATATCAAAAAAACATCAGTTGAACAAACGCTCCTTTGTTATTGTTAATGATACGATTATTTATGATGATATCCCAAATGAACTTATTGTAGTGCCTACATTACAAGAAGCATTTGATTTGATTGAAATGGAAGAGATAGAACGTGATCTCGGGTTCTAAATCTAAGGATCTTTTTTATTTTTGAGATCAGCTAATAGTTAGATATAAGGTGTAAGGTTTCTCTTTTTTTACGTCTAAATTCTAATGAAGGTTATGTGTAAAAGTAGTGTCATTATTTTCTTTTTATGTATTTTATGTCAAGCAAATGCTCAAGATTGGCATTATGATTTTGAAGAGGCTAAAATAGAAGCAGCAACACAAAATCATAATATTATGTTATTATTTACGGGTTCAGACTGGTGCCCGCCTTGTATTAAACTAGAACGTAAAATACTATCTCAGCAACAATTTATTGATTTTACAGCAGAAAATTTTATTTTGCTTAAAGCAGACTTTCCAAAACGAAAGAAAAATAGATTATCTAAAACGCAAGAAGAAAAGAATTTTAAACTGGCAAGCCGGTATAATAAGAAAATGGCTTTCCCAATTATACTAGTCTTGGATACAGATGGAAATGTACTAGGGGTTACAGGGTATCGAAAAATGTCTGTAGAACGTTATATTTCGTTATTAACTTCTTTTAAAGGACGATAATTGAAATTTATACAATAGATTTTTTACCTTCGTGGCATACTACCCACTAAGCTATTCTTATTTTGAAATTAACTATTTTAGGGTGTTATTCAGCAACACCACGTACGTTTACAAATCCAACATCCCAAGTCTTAGAGATAAATTCTCATATTTTCCTTATTGATTGTGGGGAAGGAACGCAGGTAGAGTTGAGACGGAATAAAATAAAATTCTCTAGAATTAAACATATTTTTATTTCACACTTGCATGGAGATCATTTTTTTGGATTAGTAGGTTTAGTTTCTACGTTTAGAATGCTTAACCGAGAGGCTCCATTACATATATATGGTCCAAAAGGGATTAAAGAAGCGATTACTTTACAATTAAAGCTTTCCAATTCTTGGACAGAATACCCCTTACATTTTCATGAACTCACAAGTGCGGAATCGGTACTCGTTTTTGAAGATGAAAAAGTAGTTGTACATACAATACCATTGCAACACAGAATCTATTGTAATGGATTTTTATTCAAAGAGAAGTCTGGTGATCGTAAATTGATATTGAGTAAGGTCTTAAATTATAATATTGACAAATCACTATATCGCTCGATTAAAAAAGGAAAAGATATTACATTAGAAGATGGTAAGCTTATTTCAAATATCGAATTGACAGAAGATCCTAAACCCATTAAGAGTTATGCTTTTTGTAGTGATACTCGGTATAATGAAGCTAAGATTCCGTTACTGCAAAATGTAACAGCATTGTATCATGAATCTACTTTCCTAGAAAGCCACAAGCATCTTTGCGAATTTACGGGACATAGTTCGGCTATAGAAGCAGCTACTATTGCTAAAAAGGCAGCAGTAGGAACGCTAATCTTAGGGCATTACTCTACTCGGTATAGTAATATTGAATTGTTTAAAGAAGAAGCACAAACTGTTTTCGATACTGTAGAAATTGGAGACGATGGTAAAGTGTTTGAATTTTAATCCACATTGTGGAGGTTAATTCTCTGTGGCTTACTTTGAAATGTGAAAATTAGGTGTCCGCTGGATGATGTTTCTTGAGTTGTGCCCTTAGGTAGCTGATTTTCTAATGGACTACACCTTGTAAAAGAGTTTATGTCAAATGAATTGGTGCCCTTTCGCTATGGTAATTAATTATAGTTAGGGTTTTCGGGAGCATTAGACCATAAAATATAGTCACCGCCTAATTCAATCATTTTTTCTTTCCAAAAGTTGTCATGTGATATGCCAAAAATGGTACCTTTTTTAATATTATTTGCAATAACTACCCATGAGTTGGCTTCTAGTTCTTTTTTTAACTGATCCTCATCCCAACCTGAATAGCCTAAAAAGAATTGAATGTCATTAGGTGATATTTGATGCGTAGAGATTAATTCTGATACAATAGTAAAGTCACCACCCCAGTATATACCATTGGAGATTTCGATACTATCTGGAATTAAATCAGGAATGCAATGAATGAAATATAGATTATCTTGTTCTACAGGCCCGCCATTATAAATGTTGAATTCGGATTCAATTTCAGGAACCAAATCAGATAATGTATATTCTAAAGGCTTATTGAGAATAAAACCGATAGAGCCATTAGTAGTATGATCCGCTAAAAGCACTACAGATCTGTTAAAGGAGATGTCTCCTATAATAGAAGGTTCTGCAATCAAAAGATCGCCTTTTGTAGGTTTTAATGAAATCATTTGTACATGCTTAATAAATAAAGCTACTTAAATATTTCTAATAATCAAAGAAGTTTACGGTTTTTTATCGCTGTTTTATAACAGGAGATCACTAAAAAAATGAATGTTTTATCGCAAGAGTTTAAGAACCAAAATGTTACTTGCAAAAATGGTTGTAATTATAGTACGGGATTAAAAACAATAATACTGTTAAGTACAAGTATTAAATAAAAAAAGCTCCTTAAAAATACTTAAGGAGCTTTTCATATACTAAATATAGCTGTTATTAATTTACTGATTTAGATAAATCAGCTCCAGCTTTAAATTTTACTACATTTTTTGCAGCAATCTTTATCGTTTTACCAGTTTGAGGGTTTCTTCCTTCTCTGGCAGCTCTGTTAGAAACTGACCAAGATCCGAAACCTACTAAAGAAACGCGGTCACCTTTTTTAAGTGATCCTTCTACATTTCCTAAGAAAGATTCTAATGCTTTTTTAGCTGCTGCTTTCGTGATACCAGCGTCAGCCGCCATAGCATCGATTAATTCTGTTTTGTTCATAATTCTGTTTTTTAAATTAATTGTCGGTTAAAACTGTGCTTGTTAAACGCCATACAAATTTATACGGATTTATCTTTCATGCAAGGATTAGCCCAGTAAATACGGGCATTTGTTAATAACTAAGGAGTATTGTTAATAAATGCACTTGTTTTTGTAAGATTTTTCTAAGCTTTTTCTAAGCTTGTCATACCAGGGGCTTAGCTAACTTTAGCATTTTCTGAAAAAACATAGCCATTTAGTAATGATTTTACATCCATAGCCTTTTTTCCTGGTAATTGTATTTTTTTAGGAATGATATACCCTTCTTGAACGGCTATTTTGATCGCTCTGTTTTCGGTAATTACCGTACCGATTTCAAATTCATGAGATTCAACAACTGCTGTCGCCTCATGAATCTTTATGAATAACTCTTGGGCTCCATTATATAATGTTGTCCAAGCTGTAGGATATGGACTGAGTCCTCGTATGAAGTTATAGATAGTCTGTACGTTTGCTGTCCAATCGATTTTAGTATTGTCTCTATGCAGTTTATATGCTGTTTTGGACGGCTTAGTATCCGATTGAGGAATTGTAGTTACGGTGTTATCTTTAATCGTATGTAAAGTGTCTATAACCAACTGTGCTCCTTCATTCATTAATATATCATGTACTACCCCTGCTGTATCCTTAGGGCCTATAGCTACCTCTTTTTGAAGGATAATATGACCAGTATCAATTTTGTCATCAATAAAAAAAGTTGTGATACCGGTTTTTTCTTCACCATTAATTACAGCCCAATTAATAGGGGCAGCACCTCGATATTCAGGAAGGAGGGATGCATGTAAGTTAAAAGTCCCATACTCCGGCATACTCCATACTAGTTTAGGAAGCATTCTAAAGGCGACTACAATACTAAGGTTGGGCTTTAGCTCCTCTAGTTGAGCAATGAATTCAGGAGCTTTAAGATTGATGGGTTGTAATACTGGTAACTCTTTTGAAATGGCATATTCTTTTACCGCAGAGGATTTTAATTTCCGTCCTCTTCCTGCAGGTTTATCAGGCGCAGTTACAACACCGACTACGGTGAATTGGTTAGCTAAAATTGTATGCAGTGTAGTCACAGCAAAATCTGGAGTTCCCATAAATAGGATACGTAGTGTTCTCATTATAGCGTTACTAGTTGGTATTGATTATTAGAATTGATTTGTATGATTCCTCGTTCGTTTAATTTTTGAATCGCCAGCAAGGTATCTTTTTCCGGATATTGTAAGGAAGATACCAAAGCTCTAGAGGATAAAGAGCTATGCTGATGTAATATATTTTGAATTGCTTTTGTAATGGTGTCAACGGGTATGTTTTGTGTTGCTTGATTACGTTTGCAGTAGCTGCAAACCATACAAGGTTTGCTATGCGGTTCGTTAAAATAAGTAAGTAATGTAATGCTTTTACATTCCGTATTGTTTTCTACAAAACTGATCATGGCATTTACTTTCTCTATTTTAGAAGTCTGTTGTTGTGTAATGGTTTTTTGTATTCGGCGTATAGTACGCTCATCTTCTCTAGGTACCAGAAGTATGATTTCGGCATCTGTTAGTGCATGATTAAAAGTCAATACTGCAGCATCTTGCAAGGCGGTTAGTACATCGATCACCGTAGTTTCATTAGTATTTGTTTTTTCAGCAACTAGTGCTAAATTGACTGCTGTAGCATCGTCAAAAATACCACTATAGGTTCTCAATATTGTTTTGATAATGATTTCATGTACTCTGTTGTGTTGTGTATAGTTTAATACTTGAGCGCTACTAGCGGTAATGTGAATCGTTGTTTTTTTAGCAAACTGTTTTACAAAACGGATTACCCCACAGCGATCTAAAGCTAAAAAGGTAGTATGGGTTTGTATGGGATGCAATGCATAGGTATTGCAAAAGGTGTTGAAATTAAATGCATAAGACATTTGCGAGCCCTCTCCGTAAGAAATTTGTACATAGTTACAGAATTTTCGGTATACATGGGTAATAAATTCAATACTAGGTAAGCTTTTAATAAACTGATTTTTTAATTGAGAAAAATCATTTGTATTGTAGAGCAAGAAGGCATAAGATTGTAGACCATCTCTGCCAGCTCTACCAGCTTCCTGAAAATAACTTTCGATACTTTCTGGAATAGTATAATGAATAACCATTCTTACATTTGCTTTATCGATTCCCATTCCAAAAGCGTTTGTAGCGACGATGACTCGTGTTTTTTCATCACGCCATGATTCAAAACGCTTTGTTTTTTCACGAGCATCAACCCCTCCATGATAATAGGTGCTAGTACAGTGTTGTTGCGTTAGAAAATTAGAAAGCTCCACAGCCGATTTTCGGTTACGCACATATACAATAGCAGTTCCTTGATATTGTTTGAGGAGTTGTAATAATCGATATTTTTTATCGGTAGTATGCTCAACACAATAGGCAAGATTAGTTCGATAAAAGGATTGTTTGAAAATTTTAGGGTTTAAAAAATCCAATTGTAGTACAATGTCTTCTACGACATCAGCAGTAGCTGAAGCTGTTAATGCAATGCATGGCGCTGTAGGTTGCAGGTCTCTAATGGTTTTGATATCTAAGTATGAAGGACGAAAATCATTACCCCATTGTGAAATACAATGGGCTTCATCTACAGCTATGAAGTTCACATTCATTTGCTGAATGCGTTGCTTTACAATATCTTGTTTTAATCGCTCCGGTGAGAGGTATAAAAATTTATAATTCCCATAGATGCAATTGTCTAATAATGTGTCTAATTCTGAATATCGAATGCCACTAGTAAGCGCAATTGCTTTAATGTTTTTTTGTAACAAGCCATTTACCTGATCTTGCATTAATGCAATTAAAGGAGAAATGACAATGCAAATCCCATCTCGCGCCAATGCTGGTAATTGAAAACATAACGATTTTCCACCACCAGTAGGGAGTAACGCCAAGGTGTCATTGCCTTCGAGTACTGCTTCAATGATTTCTTGTTGTCCAGTCCGAAATTGGTCATAACCCCAATACTGTTGTAAAAGCGCTAATGGCGTTTGGGTCATAGTAGGTTTAATTTATTCAATATAAAATTACTACGATTTTCTATGGTATCAAAGGGAACCAGAATACAATTGTATCCTAATTGATGATATTGATTAAGGAGCGCATCATAAATAGGTTTGGCTTCTTCATAACTTTCATAACGTTCATTATCGGTTTTGTGAATGGTTTTCCAAGGCGGAAGTATAAAAATCATATCATAAGGATGTGCAGTACAACCGTCTATGAAATCAGTGTCATAAGATTCGTTTTTATAGTTTAAATAGGCTGCAATATCAGGAATTCCTCGATCAAAAAAGATGATAGATTCTGTAGAATGCTGTGTGCTTTTGTATTGTTGAATACGTTTTGTTAATAGTTTTTTACTAAATGCTAAAGGATCCGTTAAAAATAAGTGTTCAATCCCATGTTCACGAGTTTCTAAAATAACAGTTCTGGAAATTTCTTCAACACAGGGATATTCATTTTTTTGAAGGTAATTGATCAGTGTTGTTTTTCCAGAGGAAGGTCCTCCGGTGAGTACGATTCTTCGTGTTTTCAATAGGGGTTGATTTTTGCGTAAATCTCGTCATTTTAAACTAATTTTAAAAATGGAAATCATTTAGCGCTTATTTTGATACCTGTATTGTAACCTTGTACTAAAGTTTTTAAGTATGAAGTGCTATAAGGGGGGGCTATTTCAAAAGAGATTATAAGTAGGAATAGATTTTCTATTGTATACTGGGTTTTAAACAATAACTGTATCTTTGCAGTTAAAGCAATGAGGTATGAGTAGTACGCCAGAAAGTGAAGCGTTTTATGAAAAACTAAAAAGTCAATTATTAGATACTGCTGTATGGCCCAGTATATATTTGTATAAATTTATTATTACTACGGATGCGAGTAAAGTGGAACAAATAGAAAAAGTATTTGATAATATGGGGGCTGTGATAACGACCAAAAAATCTAAGAATGCAAAATATACTAGCGTCTCTATAAAAGTGATGATGAAAGATCCAGATGCTGTTGTTGTTAAATATAAAGAGGTCGGGGATATGGTGCCAGGCGTGATGTCGTTATAGAATAGATGCCTCCTACAAATGAGCGCTTGGACTTCAATACTAAAACACTGCAATACTTCGTTTTATTTTAGTATTTTGCATCACCAAGTCATTTTACAATACACTAAAATTACTTCAATCGAATATTTTATTTTATGATCAGTCAAAATTTACAATACAATACAGAACGAGAAAAATTAATTATTCCGGAATATGGAAGAAATTTACAAAACATGGTAAACCATGCATTGTCGATCGAAGACCGAGAGGAACGCAATAAAGTTGCGAAATCGATTATCGATGTCATGGGTAATTTACAACCACATTTAAGAGATGTACAAGATTTTCAACATAAACTTTGGGATCAGTTATTTATCATGAGTGATTTTAAGTTGGATGTGGAAGCACCATATCCTGTGTTGACGAAAGAAAAACTGGAAGAGCGACCAGAGCCATTAAGCTATCCTCAAAATTTTCCGAAATATCGTTTTTATGGTAATAATATCAAAAGAATGATTGACGTAGCAAACAGTTGGGAAGAAGGAGAATTAAAAACTGCATTGATTTTTACTATTGCGAATCACATGAAAAAGTGTTACCTCAATTGGAATAAAGATACTGTCGATGACACCGCTATTTTTAATCATTTATTAGAATTAAGTGACGGTAAAATCAATCTTTTAGGTAGTGAAGAAGACTTGAGTGCATCAACTGATTTATTGAGAAGTAAGAAAAAAACAAATACCAATACCAATACTAAGAAAAACTACAGAAGTAATACTACTAACAACCGTAGCAAAAAGCGATACTAAAATTACGATTCATTTATGAGTACTTTCCAAATAGAAGGTGGATATCAACTTAAAGGTGATATTACTCCTCAAGGCGCTAAAAACGAAGCTTTACAAATTCTTTGCGCAGTTTTATTAACTCCAGAAAAAGTTACTATTTCTAATATTCCAGATATTAGAGATGTCAACAAACTGATTGAAATTTTACGGAATTTAGGAGTTAAAATTCAAAAACTAGGTAAAGGAAAATATTCATTTCAAAGTGATGCCCTAAACCTAGATTATCTAGAGGGCGAGCAGTTTAAAGAAGAAGGAAGCTCCCTTAGAGGATCTATCATGATTGTAGGGCCGCTATTAGGACGTTATGGAAAAGGATATATTCCTCGTCCGGGTGGAGATAAAATTGGACGTAGACGATTGGATACACATTTTGAAGGTTTTGTAAATCTTGGTGCAACATTTCGATATAATAAAGAAGAGCGTTTTTATGGAGTAGAAGCTCCAGAAGGACTTATGGGTACAGATATGTTATTGGATGAAGCTTCGGTAACGGGTACTGCAAATATCGTAATGGCAGCAGTACACGCCAAAGGCATTACTACAATTTATAATGCCGCTTGTGAACCCTATTTACAGCAGTTGTGTAAGATGTTGAATGCTATGGGAGCAAAAATTAAAGGGGTAGGTTCCAATTTATTAACTATAGAAGGTGTGAAAGCTTTAGGTGGATGCGAACATCGTATTTTACCCGATATGATTGAGATCGGTTCTTGGATTGGTTTGGCTGCCATGACAAAGAGTGAAATTACCATTAAAAATGTGAGTTGGGATAATCTAGGACAAATCCCGAATACCTTTAGAAAATTAGGGATTCAGTTGGAACGTAAAGGTGATGATATTTACATCCCTTCACATACCAACGGATATGAGATCGAAAGTTTTATCGATGGATCGTTTATGACGATTTCTGATGCGCCTTGGCCGGGTTTTACGCCAGATTTATTAAGTATCATTCTTGTAGTCGCTACACAAGCTAGAGGAGAGGTTATGGTACATCAAAAAATGTTCGAAAGTCGATTGTTTTTTGTCGATAAGCTGATTGATATGGGAGCAAAAATTATTTTATGTGATCCCCATAGAGCTACTATTATAGGGCATGATTTTAAATCAGACCTTAAAGCTACAACAATGGTCTCTCCAGATATACGTGCTGGAATTTCATTATTGATTGCTGCACTAAGTGCTAAAGGAACATCAACTATTCATAATATAGAGCAGATTGATCGCGGGTATGAAGATATTGATGGCCGTTTAAAAGCAATTGGAGCTAAGATTATCAGAATGGATTAAACAAGAGTAACCGGATACTACTTCTAGTGTCATAATTAATTTCTAATCTAGGGGTTAACTTTTTAATCAATAGAATTCCCCGAGGCTCTACCTCGGGTGTATTGACCAAATTCAAGACTCTTAGAACCAAGATTCAAGATTCAAGATGAAATAGCGTCTTGGTTCTTGTAGCGAAGCGGTCTTATTTCTGATATCCCGATGGCTCTGCTTCGAGGTAGTTCATTATTATATTGTAAACCTACCCGAAGTATCTCAGGTAGGTTTACATTTTTTTTATACCCACTTTCTTCTATACTTTCCTGATTAGAGTTGACCGTTTATTACAAAAGCAATTACATTTTTCTTGAATCGATACTCAACCGATTCAAAAATCAGTTCTCTCGCTAAAAGCTAAAAGCTAAAAGCTAAAATAGCGATATAGCTTTGTCTTAATTCTTAATAAATTTCAATTCTTTTTTTCGATCTTTAAAAAGTACGAAGTATATTCCATTTGGTAGTTGTGAAACATCAATAGTGTTGTCTTGTGTCGTAAGTGTTTTTTCTAGTACATGTTGCCCTAGAATGTTCGTGATACAAACATTCTCTTGATCTGTAAATAATCCATCTATAGTGATATTTGTATTTGAAGGATTAGGGAAAAGTGTAATTTTGTCTTCAAAATTAATTTCGGGTAGTATGTAGCCAATAGCTGTAAATTCTGTAGTAAAGACAACAATATCTTTGACACTATATTTCATGTCAATAGCCGCTTGTCGTACTGCAATAGCTGCCTGTTGTTGATTGGTAATACTATTGGTCATTGCCATACCTTCCAAAAATGCTTTATCCGTTTTTTCGCGACCAATAATATCATGGATCCTCATTAAAGCAGTAGCCCAAATGGATCCATTGCTATAAATATCATTGGTAAGTCCATCAGGATATGAAATAGTAACATTAGTAGACCTTCCTGGCCAAAACTCATTATGACCATCCCAATTAAAGACAAAATCATAAGCTTCATCAGAAGGAGTCCATTGATTTAAGCTTCTGCTGTACGATTGCGCCCAGTAATCTCCGCAGCCCTCACTTAATCCTTCAATTTGAGATAATGAGCCATTAGTAAGCCAATCATGAATACCATGACCTAGTTCGTGTATGATAACATCTGCATCTTCGGCATCATCAACATTTCCTTCTCCAAAACTCAACATTCCATTTTGATATGAAGATTGATCATCACCATTCCAACCACTGGGGTCATAGGCAATTACTCCATTATTGAACAAAGATACTAATGAAATGCCTAAGGTTTCATTGATATACCGCATACTAGTATCCAAATGATAATAGCAATTTACAGCTTCAAATCCATCCTCACCTCGTGTAAAATTAAAATCAGGACTATTTTGTGTAAATAATCCTTTATTGGGTATTTCAATATCTTGAATCTCTACGTAAGGCCCTTTTAAAGTATACACCCCAGCTGTAAAATCAATATCTCGTAAGGTTACTGGTACTCTGGCTGCATTTAAAACAACATTGTCCGCATCATCATTATCGATATAATTACCTCCATAAGTAGCCCTATTTGCAGATAAGGGGTCTGGGTTGAATACTAATCCTGTGCCATTAACTTGTTGCATTGGTAGCGAAGTCTTCTGTTTTTTGAATTGGTGCGGGCGGTGCTTCCTGTGTTTTGTGGAATGAATGGCATTTTTATGTTTTTTCGATACGCCACATATAGAAACGTCTTTAGCACTTAATACTGCTTTGGTATTTGCATTAATGACAACCTCCCAATATCCAACAGGGGCATTGGCTTTGATATGTACTACATAGGCCAATATAGTAGTATCGCCTTCAGTATATATATATAGTTTTGATTGGGCACTCATCATCGGTTCTTGAGCCTTAATATGTTTTTTTGCAATGGTAATCGGGATGCTATCGTCTAGTTTTTTTAATGCAGTACGAATAGGGGCGATTTTTTTTGGAGTATTATCTAAGGTATACGTAACCTTATTTTCATTGGAAATATGAATAGTAATTTCAGAATTATAAATAGGAATACCATTAAGCGATGGCTGGTATCTTAGTGTATGCCCTGCAATACTACTTCGAGTAGATAGCAATGCTAAGTTATTATTATTTTTAAATGTAGTATGATGTTGTGCAATCCATGATCGTGCAATTTGATCTAGTGGTTGTTGTGCAGATATTACTGAGTATGCCATAAAAAGCAACAGTACTATCCATAGTTTAGTTTTCATATATAATTTAGTTTGGAGCAATATATATAATTTGATAATTTAGAGTTTTAATATAATACATTCATCGTACGTTGTAAATCCTAAATTTATATAAAGAAGACTAATCTTATGTATGTGAGATTAACAATAGCGTAAAGCGAAAAAGATATTTTTTTTATTTTTATCTGCGAATTGTAAAACTAAGAAATATAATCTTAGTAATTTTACTACCTCACATAAATAATTAATACTATGGCAGCAATAACTTTAAAAGGAAATACAATACACACTACTGGAAATTTACCAGCAGTAGGACAGACAGCTTCAGATTTTGAGTTGGTGACTACCGAATTATCTGTAGCAACATTGGCAGATTATAAAGGACAACGTTTGATATTAAACATCTTCCCTTCAATAGATACAGGAGTATGTGCAGCATCAGTACGTACTTTTAATAAAGAAGCTGCGGCCTTGCCTGATACTAAGGTAATCTGCATCTCTCGAGATCTTCCTTTTGCAATGGGACGTTTTTGTGGTGCTGAAGGTTTAGATAATGTGATCAACCTTTCTGATTTTAAAACCGGTGCTTTTGGTAAAGCTTACGGAGTAGAGATTGCAGACGGTCCTTTAGCAGGATTGCACTCTAGAGCGATCGTAGTAATCGATGCAGAGGGTAAAGTTGTATATACAGAGCAAGTTCCAGAAATTACACAAGAACCTAATTACGAAGCAGCTTTACAACAATTAGCATAATCATATTATGAGTTCGTTCTCTGCTTTTATCATAGGAAGATTAAAAGGATGTGGATACGCCATGAAAGGTGCTATCTTATTATTGAGAACAGAAGCGAGTATTCAAGTACAAGCAGGAATTGGGGTACTCATGACGATTCTAGGATTGTATATGGGGATCACCCCAACAGAATGGATGTTACAGATCTTTGCAATAGGACTCATTATGAGTATGGAAGGATTAAATACGGCTATTGAGGCTATTGCAGATTTTGTACATCCAGATTTTCATAACAAAATAGGAATACTTAAAGATATTGCGGCAGGTGCAGTATTTATAGCTGCAATTACTGCGGTAATTATAGGGATGATTATTTATATTCCTTATTTCGTTTAGAGAATTTTTTTAGCATTTTTACGTTCCATAATAGATATTCGTATTTTTGCGACCAGAGTGTGTGTCAACATATTCTAATACCTCAAAAGAATGGCTAAAAAAAAAACAGTAATCAAAAAAAAGACCGTTAAAAAACCAAGTATTCCTTTAAAAGAGCGTTTTCAATTGAGCAGACAACAAAAAGTGCTGCTCGGTAGTTTCCTGTTCTTCTTAGGGATAGGATTGTTTTTTGCGTTTATTTCCTTCTTCTTTAACTGGAAAGTCGACCAAAGTGAACTTACAGCCTTTTCAGACCGTGCTGTAGTGTCTAAAAACTGGCTCAATAAGTTTGGTGCATTGGTCAGTCACTTTTTTATTTTTAAAGGGTTTGGAGTGTCTGCTTTAATTCTTCCTGTATTAACTGCAGTGACAGGGGTATACTTGTTTTTTGATTTAGATCGAAAAAAAGTACTGGGATTTTGGTTTTGGGGAACATTAGTAATGTTATGGATTTCTGTTACCTTAGGATTTGTGAAATCTGAAAGTGGATTATTTTCAGGAATTATAGGGTATGAGTGTAACGATTTTTTAAGAGATTATATAGGGTTTATCGGTACTGTATTGGTACTAGCTTTTTTTGCAATTGTCTACATTGTAGTTCGATTACGCTATACTCCAGAGAAACTTACAGATTCCTTTAAACGTACACAAAAAGAAATCACAGATGATTTTGACGCGGTTCCCAAACCAGTTAAAAAATCACAAACAACTAAGCCTGCTCATAAAACGGTTATCACCGATACAACAGTTCTTGAAAAAGAGGAGGATGTGCCTGTTTCAGATTTTCAAAAGTATTTGGACACTATGGAACCTTCAACATCAACTCCTGATACAGAAGAATCACCAGAAACTAAAACACGTAAAGAGAAATTTGTAATTCAAACAGAAGGAGACCCAGAAGCGATAGCCATGGAAGTCGAGTCTGTGGTAGAAGAAGAAGTTGTAGAGAACTTGAGCGATCAATTGGTTAAAGATTTTGGAGAGTTTGATCCTACCCTTGAGTTAGGGAACTATAAGTTTCCTAGTATTGATTTACTAAAAGATTATACGACTCAGGCAGGAGGGATTACTATTGACCAAGAGGAATTGGAACGCAATAAAAATCGGATAGTAGATACGCTAAAAAACTATAAAATTGAAATAGCTCAAATTAAAGCTACTGTAGGGCCTACAGTAACTTTATACGAAATAGTGCCTGAAGCTGGAATTCGAATTTCGAAGATTAAAAATTTAGAAGATGATATCGCATTATCATTGGCAGCACTAGGAATTCGGATTATTGCTCCAATACCAGGTAAAGGAACGATAGGAATAGAAGTCCCTAATCAAAAGTCAACCATTGTATCAATGCGATCTGCGATTGCTTCCTCCAAGTTTCAAAATGCTGAAATGGAATTGCCGATATCCTTAGGGAAAACGATTTCTAATGAAACTTTTGTGGTAGACCTTGCTAAAATGCCGCATTTATTGATGGCAGGAGCTACAGGACAAGGGAAGTCAGTTGGATTAAATGCGATCTTAACCTCATTGTTATATAAGAAGCATCCTGCCGAAGTGAAATTTGTATTGGTGGATCCTAAAAAAGTAGAATTGACGCTATTTAATAAAATAGAACGCCATTACTTAGCAAAACTTCCAGATACAGAAGAAGCCATTATTACCGATAATACCAAAGTAATTCATACCCTCAATTCCTTATGTATTGAGATGGATGCGCGATACGACTTGCTTAAAAATGCAATGGTTCGAAATCTTAAAGAATATAATGCAAAATTTAGAGCGAGAAAATTAAATCCTGAAAACGGACATAAGTTTTTACCCTATATTGTTTTGGTTGTGGATGAGTTTGCGGATTTAATTATGACTGCGGGTAAAGAAGTAGAAACACCTATCGCAAGATTGGCGCAGTTAGCCAGAGCTATTGGTATTCATTTAATTATAGCAACACAGCGTCCATCTGTAAATGTAATTACAGGGATGATTAAAGCAAACTTTCCTGCTCGAATTGCGTTTAGAGTAACTTCCAAGATTGATTCTAGAACTATTTTGGATACAGGAGGAGCGGATCAATTAATTGGGCGTGGAGATATGTTATATACCCAAGGTAATGATTTGATTCGAATACAATGTGCGTTTGTAGATACTCCAGAGGTAGAACGAATTACAGATTATATAGGAAGTCAAAAAGCATATCCTGATGCGTATTTGTTGCCAGAATATGTAGGAGAAGATGGTGGCACGAGTCTTGATATAGATATAAGTGATCGTGATAAGCTATTCAAGCAAGCAGCAGAAGTTATTGTAATTGCTCAACAAGGATCAGCATCACTATTACAACGAAAATTGAAATTAGGATATAATCGAGCAGGACGTATTATAGATCAATTGGAAGCCGCAAATATTGTAGGTCCTTTTGAAGGAAGTAAAGCAAGACAAGTGTTAGTTACAGATCTTGCAGCACTGCATCAACTATTAGAAGAATAATGTTGAGGAGTATAGCTCTTGTTTAACATATTAATTAGAACAAAAAACAGATGAAGAAAGGTATTTACATTGTTTTCATGGTATTGAGTATAAGCATAGCAAATGCTCAAAGCGCAAAATCTTTATTAGATGAGGTATCTCAAAAAGTAAAGAGTTATAAAAATATTACTATAAATTTTAAATATACATTGAGTAATCCAGTTGAAAAAATATCACAGGAGACTAGAGGAGATGTAATATTGCAAGGAAATGCGTATACACTTAACTTAATGGGGGTACACCAATTATTTGATGGAAAAAAATTGCATGTTATTATACCTGAAGATGAAGAGATTAATATCTCAACACAAAGTGATGATGATGACAATAGTATAACACCTTCAAAAATGTTGACTTTTTATGAAGATGGCTATACCTATGCTATGGATGTAGAGCAGAATGTTCAAGGAAGAAAAATACAATATGTAAAATTAATTCCAATAGATTCTAAAAGTGAGTTAAAAGAAATTTTATTAGGAATTGATAAGCAAACCAAGCATATTTACAAAATGATCCAGATGCAACATAATGGAACAAGTGTTACGATTACAGTAAATAACTTTAAAACAAATCAACCGCTCTCTAAAACGCTGTTTGTTTTTGATGCTTCAAAATACACGGATTATTATATTAACCGCCTAGATTAATACGATTCTCTTGAAAATTCTGGATAAATATATTTTAACGAGCTTTTTAAAGACATTTTTTCCACTCTTTATTATTATCATGTTTATTTTGTTATTACAAACGATATGGTTGTTTATAGCAGAATTAGCAGGTAAAGATTTAGATTTCCCTATAATCGTTAAGTTTTTGACTTTAGCCATACCAAGGTTAATTCCTATGGTATTGCCACTTACTATTTTGTTAACATCGATTATGATTTTTGGAAGTTTTGCAGAAAACTATGAGTTTGCCGCAATGAAATCTTCTGGAATATCATTGCAAAGAGCTATGCGTGTGTTGTCGATTTTTATTGTGATTTTAGGAATCGGTGCATTTTTATTTTCGAATACCGTGATTCCAGCATCGGAACGAAAATTTGTGAATCTACGAAAGAATATAATCCAGTTGAAGCCTGCTATGGCAATTACAGCCAATCAATTTAATGATTTAGGAGATATTAATATCAGAGTTGCAGAAAAATATGGGGATAACGATCAGTTTTTAAGAGATGTAATCATTCATAAAAAAGGAATTAAGGCTGGAAATTTTACAGTAATTAAAGCCGTAGATGGAGAGTTGAAAGGAAGTGCAAATTCTAATTTGGTGACTTTAGAACTTAATGATGGTAATTATTATAACGAAATACAGTCAAATACAACTAAGAAAAGAAACACATATAAGGCTCAGAAGAAAAACCATTTTCCATTTGCAAAAGCATACTTCAAAAAATACATTCTTAATATAGACCTTTCTTCATTAGATAATGTAGATATCGAAGCACAGCGCTATAGTAAAGGGTATAATATGCTTAATGTTACTGATCTTAAGTCTGAAATAGATACGATTTCTGATCAGGTAAATTCAGACTTCGAATCTATAGAAAAACAAGTAGGTAGACGAAATGGCTTTGCCGAGCTAAATCGAAATATGAAAATCGATTCCCTTCATAAAGATTCTTTAAGCTTATCGACCTATTTAAGTGTAAAGCATAAGGCTAGAATTTATGCAATAGCTTTTTCCAACGTAGATGGAATGTTAGGAAGAATGCAGTCTACACAAAAAAACCTAGAGATTAAGAAAAGAGCATTGAATAAGTATGAAATGTCATTGCATAATAAATATGTGCTAGGAATAGCCTGTATCATATTGTTTTTTGTTGGGGCTCCTTTAGGATCGATTATACGTAAAGGTGGAATAGGATTGCCTATGGTTATTGGAGTTTTATTGTTTTTAACCTACCATTTTATTGGTATTTTTGCAAAAAATGGAGCTGAAGAAGGAGGGATGCCTCCAATATTAGGGTCTTGGTTGTCTACATTAATTATATTTCCTCTAAGTATTTTCTTAACCTATAGAGCCACTACAGATCAAGGGATTCTAAATATTGGTAATCTGATACAACCATTTAAGGATTTCTTTGCAAAACGCTTCGGAAAATCTAAAGAATAGCCATTCTTTTTAAATATCTTTGCGAGCAATTATTTATGTAAAGATTATACCTATGTCGCAACCTAATGACACTCCAAATAAATTGAAGTTAAATACGATTGAAGAAGCAATTAATGATATCCGAAATGGTAAAATTATTATTGTTGTAGATGATGAAGATCGTGAAAATGAAGGTGATTTTATTGCTGCGGCAGAAAAAGTAACGCCAGAGATGATCAATTTTATGGCAACACATGGCCGAGGGTTGATTTGTGCACCATTAACAGATAATCGTTGTGATGAGTTGAATTTAGAAATGATGGTGCAAAACAATACGGTATTGCATGAAACTCAATTTACAGTATCCGTAGATTTGATTGGTCATGGATGTACAACAGGAATTTCTGTGCATGATAGAGCAAAGACAATTAAGGCTTTAGTAGACGAAAAAATAATGCCTAATGAGTTAGGACGTCCTGGGCATATCTTTCCATTACGAGCTAAAAACGGAGGCGTGTTACGCCGTACAGGGCATACTGAAGCATCTGTAGATTTAGCGCGATTAGCAGGATTGAAACCTGCAGGAATTTTGGTGGAGATTTTGAATGAAGATGGAACGATGGCTAGATTACCAGAATTAGTGACTGTTGCAGAACGATTTGATTTAAAACTAATCTCTATTGAAGATTTAGTGGCGTATCGAATGCAACACGACTCGTTAATTGAAAAGAAAGAGGATTTTGATGTCAATACACGTTTTGGTTCTTATCGACTAAGAGCGTATCAACAAACTACTAATGATCAAGTACATATTGCATTAACCAAAGGAAGTTGGACGCCCGATGAATCGGTATTAACACGTATCAATTCTACGTTGTTTAATAATGATATTTTAGGAACATTAACCAACAATGCAGATGCAATACTCGAATCTATGTTCGAGCGTATCGATCAAGAAGGTAAAGGGGCAATTATTTTTATCAATCAAGAACGACAATCTCTTAATTTATTAAAACGTTTAGAGATATTAAAAGAGATACAAAACGAGAATGAAGTTAAAAAAGCTCCCGCAGTAGCTATGGATAGTAAAGATTATGGTATTGGAGCACAAATCCTACATGATCTAAATATTCATAAGCTAAAACTAATCTCGAATTCGGTACGGCAAAAACGTGTAGGAATGATGGGATACGGGTTGGAGATTATGGAATATGTGAAGTACTAATTGTAGGCTTTAGACCGCTTCGCTATTAGATACTAGATTTGAGACAAGAGCTAGTAAACTGAATAAATAATTTTTAGCTTCTTTGAAACTATATTAGAAGTACGATTTTAGAAGTGGGAAGTTAGAAGTATACATTTTTAGGAAAAAACCATCAACGATCAACCATCAACTAAATTAGAAGTACGATTTAGGAGTTAAAGCATTAAGAAAAGCTAACCACTATATTCGAATTAAGATTATAAAAATCCATCAACTGACAACGATCAACCATCAACTAAATAATAGTAGATTGCCCTACATGAATATTCTCGAAATTGATGTTTGAATCTTCAGGGTTTAAGATATAATCTGCGATAAAATCACCAACTTTTTCAGTGGTTAATGGATTAATGGCGTTGATGTCGGGAGTCACAAGATTCAATTCTAATGCCTTTTCGACTGCATCTCGTATTGCGTATGCTTCCCCTTGTAAGTTAAAATGCTCTAATAACATAGCAGCAGATAATATGGAAGCCATAGGGTTTACAGTGCCTTTACCTGTTGCATGTGGATAAGAACCGTGAACGGGTTCAAACATGCAAAAACGATCTCCTATAGAAGCAGATGGTAGTAACGCATAAGAACCGCTAATTACACTCGCTTCATCACAAATAATATCACCAAACATATTTTCAGTAAGGATGACATCAAAATCACTAGGGTTTAAGATCATCTGTATAGCAGCATGATCCACAAATAAAAATTCTAAGGAAACATCTTGATATTCTGTAGCGATTTCGGAGACTACTTTTCTCCATAACCTTGAGGATTCTAATACATTAGCTTTATCCACAAGGGTTACTTTTTTATTGCGTTTTTGCGCAGTTTTAAATGCTAAATGTGTAATACGTTCAATTTCCGTTTTAGAATATTCACAAATATCTGAAGCAATTGTTTCTTCAGCATTGAGCTCCTTTTTTCCAAAATAAATCCCTCCAGTAAGTTCTCTGAAAATATAAAAGTCAGTATCTTCAATAATCTCTCGTTTTAAAGGTGCTTTATCAATTAAATTTTCATAAGCCTTTATTGGATGAATATTAGCGTATAAACCTAGATGTTTTCGCAGTTCATACAAGCCTTCAATAGGTCTTGTTTTTACATCAGGAAGATTGTCATATCTAGTATCACCAACGGTACCAAACAAGACAGCATCAGTTTCTACACAAAGTGTTAATGTTTTTTTGGGTAGCGGGTTTCCTTTTTTTTCAATAGCATTACCGCCAATAAGCCCTTCTTTAAACACAAAGGTATGGTCAAAAGTATGCGCGATAGCATCTAAAGCTTTTACGGCTTGTGCCGTTATTTCTGGACCAACTCCATCTCCTGATAATACCGCAATTTCTATTTTCATGTACAACTAATTCTTAGGAAAAGATATACAATAATACGATAAGTATCAATTATTTATTGGTAAATGTTAATCACACTATTGATAATAGTGTGATTAACATTTTTTTATGTAAAAATTAGAGTATGGATATAGTGTTTTTTATAATAGTATAGATTTCATTATCAGGTGCTTGTGTAGGTTGTTGTAGGTGTGATTATGGTTTTTCAGTATTTTTTAGATGCTATTTTGTTAATATTCTCAGTTTTTAGTAAGAAAAATCTAAATAAATCTTTGGTGTTATCATGAAAATCACAATAATTTGACATCCAGTCCTTTTTAATTGCTTTTAATCGATGTAGGGTGTAGATTTATACGAACCTTAAAACAAATAAGATGAGAAAAAAACTACAGATTATGTTATTGTTGGTCACGAGTTCTTTATTTGCGCAACTCCCCGAAATGTTAATAGAACCTTTAGTCAAAACAAAATTATTTGAAAAATATGATGGTTCTATTTGGAAACAGCGCAAGTTTATAGAAAGTAAAATTTCTAATGAAAACATAGGCGATTTTATAGTAAATCTCCGATACAATATATATACGGATGCTATGGAATTTTCGAATAACTCCAAAGAGTTGTATACACTTAAAGAAAATATTGATACCACTATCAAATTAGAAGATGACGAGTACCACTATTGTGAATTCAAAACCGAACGAGGACAAAACCGAAGTGGTTATTATATTTTAGTTGAATTAAATGATTCCTATAGAGTATACAAGAAGTATCGTGTAGAAATTACAAAGGTATCGAAAGCTTCATACTCGGGTATTGTGGTAGCGTCTTCCAATAGTCTTGGTAGTATTCATTTAAAAACCACTTATTATATCGAAGAAAATGGTGCTGTAATGGGTCTGCCTACAGAGAAGAAAGAGATATTAGCAATACTTGATAATGAATCTGAGGTATTAAAGAAACTAATGAAGAAAGAAAAACTTCGTATGAAAAAAGAGGAAGACGTTCTAAGAGTAGTATCTCAATATAATACTATGCGAAAAAGCAATGATAGCTCAAAAAGTTTACTTGTAAATAGAAAATTTTAGAGATAAAAGAGGTGTAAGTACTTGACTTAATTGGCTTGAGTCTTAACATTAGCATTTTTCATAATGATATGGATATCATCATTAAGCACTTCTTTTTTATTATCCGCAAATTTTAAAAACTCTTGGTACACAATATCCAATTGGATTTTGGTCAGTTCGTAGCCTACTTTTTTAGCTCTATACGCTAAAGCAGCTCTTCCGCTTCTAGCGGTTAATACAATTGCAGATTCCGTAACGCCCACTTCAATAGGATCAATGATTTCGTAAGTCTCCCGGTTTTTAATAACGCCATCTTGATGAATTCCGGAACTGTGTGCAAATGCATTAGCGCCAATAATAGCTTTATTAGGTTGTACAAACATTCCCATGTTTTCGGAAACCATTTGACTTGTTTGGTATAATAATTTTGTGTTAATGTCTGTATGTAAATTTAAACCAGGATGTTGTTTCATAATCATGACTACTTCTTCTAAAGCAGTATTTCCAGCACGCTCTCCAATACCATTGATTGTACATTCGATTTGTCTTGCTCCATTAGAAACACCAGCAATAGAATTTGCAGTTGCTAGTCCTAAATCATTATGACAATGACAAGAGATGGTTACATTATGAATCCCAGTAACGTTTTCTTTTAAATATTTTATTTTAGCACCATATTCCTCGGGAAGACAATATCCTGTAGTATCTGGAATGTTTAATACTGTAGCTCCAGCTTTAATCATAGCTTCACAGACTCGTGCTAAAAATTCATTATTTGTTCGTCCAGCATCTTCAGCATAAAACTCTACATCTTCTACAAAAGACTTCGCATATTTTACAGCAGCAATACCGCGTTCAATAATTTTTTCCTGAGTGGTGTTAAATTTATGTTTAATATGAGAATCTGAAGTCCCAATTCCAGTATGAATCCTTGGTCTTTTAGCTAGTTTTAAAGCTTCTGCAGCAATTTTAATATCATTTTCAACAGCTCTAGTTAATCCACAGACGGTAGCATTTTTTACGATTCGTGAAATTTCATGTACAGATGCAAAATCTCCAGGACTAGATACCGGAAATCCCGCTTCAATAACATCAACACCTAAGAAATCTAATTGTTCCGCAATAATTAATTTCTGTTCAGTGTTTAATTTACAACCTGGAACCTGTTCTCCATCTCGTAATGTGGTGTCGAATATTTGGACTTTATTATCACTCATATGAATATCTTAATTTATTGGGTACATTTGATAGACTCTTAATCATCGAATTCATCTTTTTTAAAAGATTATGATCCAGATGTTTCTTTAATCTCTTACGAATTTATATTTTGGGATTTCAAAAATGAACTATAGTTCGATATGTTTTACAATGCTAAAGTGTTTTGAAAAGGGGTTAATTATTTTATAATCAGTTAATTAAAAGATATTTTCTTACAATGACTAATGATCAAAAAGATTCTTTGTTTGTCTTAGTGAAGTCCTTGTCTAAATCTGAAAAGCGTCAGTTTAAAGTGTACGTTGGAAGATTAGGCGTAAATACAGACTCTAAGTTTTTAGCTTTATTTAATCATTTGGATAAAAGTGAATCTTTTGATGAAGATTTAGTAGTGGCTAAACAGATTGTGACAAAACAACAACTGTCTAATCTTAAAGCGCACTTATATAAGCAAATTTTAGTGAGTTTGCGTTTAAGTCCATTGCATCAAAATGTGAGGTCGCAGATTAGAGAACAATTAGATTTTGCAACCATATTATATCATAAAGGATTATATAAACAAAGTCTTAAGATTTTGGAGAAAGCAAAGACTTTGGCAAAAGAAAATGAAGAAAACAATATAGCGTATGAAATTGTAGAGTTTGAGAAAATTATTGAAACGCAGTATATTACAAGAAGTATTATCACTCGAGCAGATGAACTTACTGTAGAGGCTAAACTATTAAGCATGAAAAATGTATTAACAAGTAGGCTCTCAAATTTATCCATACAATTATATGGTTTGATGTTGAAGACAGGGTATGTGAAAAATGACAGGGAGCATAAAATGATCAGTCAGTATTTTACAGATAAGCTGCCAGAATATGATTGGGCAATGCTGGGGTTTAGAGAAAAGCTTTGGTTATATAATGCACATTTGTGGTATAGTTTTATAGTGCAAGATTTTTTATCCAGTTATAAATATGCAAAAAAATGGGTAGATATTTTTTATGAGAATCCAAAAATGATGATACTAAACCCTGTGTTTTTCCTAAGAGGGAATCATTATTTGTTAGAATCGCTTTTTCTGATTAAAGACAAAACTAAATTACAAAAGACCTTATCTAGGTTGGAAGAAATCATCTCAGAAAAAAGTTTTCCTAAAGATGATAATATAAAAGTGTTGTCCTTTTTATTTATTTATAATAACAAATTGAATATTCATTTTTTAGAAGGTACTTTTCATGAAGGAGAATATTTGGTGCAAGAGATTTTAGATCAGATAAAAATCTATCGAAATCATTTAGATGATCATCATATCATGGTGTTGTATTATAAAATTGCATGCTTATTTTTTGGTAAAAGTGAGTATAAGAATTGTATTTTTTATTTACAGAAAATCATTAGTAACAAGTCCTTAAAAATACGAGAAGATCTAATGTGTTTTTCTAGGGTGTTGAGTTTAGTGTCTCATTATGAGGCAGGTATGGATTATTATTTAGA
>CALFCI010000020.1 GCA_937951135.1 uncultured Aquimarina sp.
TTTATGAAAACGAATTTATTGTTATCCGTGCGTAACGCATTTTACGTTACTTTTTCTTTCTTGTTATTGGTTTCTTGTACGCCAGATTATTCTAATGATCAGGATGACGATTACGAGGATATAGAGGGTGAGATCGATCAAGTATTATTTAATTTTGGTACCTCTCTAGCCGAAAAAGATGACGAAGTACAACGGTCATTGTTTTTATCGAGTAGCTCAGCACTCAATTTCGTCATTAAAAATCCAGAAGCTCCTTTTGTTTTTGGTTTTCCTAGGGACGAATGGATAGGGTTTTTTGAGAGTTGGGACTATGAATATTTTCCAGAATATTCGAATAAAGAGTTTTATATCGGAAAAGGAATGGTTATTCAGAGTATAGATTTTCAGGGATATAAGAATGAAGTTCCTGATAGTTTTGGTAAAGATTTATTTGCCTACGTTCAGACTGCTACAGGCTGGAAAATTGTAGGTGTATCTTCTTCGATTACTTCTCCTGGTGATGCCACCGATTATGGTGCAAATTTTCCTATTCAAACAACACCTAGTGTTGCTATAGATGCTTTTGTAGAAGGGTTTAACGAACAGAATCAAGAATTGTTTGCAACAGCCTTTATTAATCTTATGGCACCATGTTTTCAATTTAATACTACATTTGATGTTTCGTATGCCGATGATTTGCATTCCGCTACAGCATTTTATGCCAATGTGCCTAATGCAGTTTCAGGATTAAAAATAAAATTAGTTGGAGCAGAGATCGTAGAAACAGATCAATTTACGGCTTTGGTTTCTGCTGCTTATAGTATTCGTAAGGATGGAAATAAATATGAAAAAGGGCAGATGCTAGCTACGATGGTAGCGACTCCAGCAGACGGATGGAAGATCACGAATATGCTACTGTCTAAGTTATAATTGTTGAATATATTGAACGTATACTATTCAAGAGTGTAGTTGTAGTGAAACCCCTTAATGATATAATCATTAAGGGGTTTTTATTAGGATCAAAGCTGCTGAGTATTTAAGATGTTCAAAGCTAGAATAGCTAATGACTGAAAATCTCAAGTCTAGTATCTAGCGTCTAACAGCGAAGCGATCTATAGTATTATCTGTGTATGGTTTGCTTTCTATCCGGGCCTACAGAAACAATTGTAATTGGTGTTTCTAATTCTTTTTCTAAAAATTTGATATAGGCATTTAAGGTATCAGGAAACTCAGATTCATCCGACATTTTGGTTAAATCTTCTTTCCACCCTTTCATTTCTGTATATACAGGTTCAACGTTTTCAGGTTCGATAGAGTATGGGAAATGTGTGATCTCCTTTCCTTGATATTTATAAGCGGTACATATTTTTAAGGTATTAAAACCACTTAGCACATCACCTTTCATCATCATTAATTGTGTTACTCCATTAACATGAACCGCATATTTTAAGGCAACAAGATCTAGCCATCCACAACGTCTTGATCTTCCGGTAGTTGCTCCAAATTCATTCCCTACGCGTCCCATAGTTTCGCCATCTTCATCAAACAATTCTGTTGGAAATGGGCCACTACCTACTCGAGTAGTATATGCTTTGAAAATACCAAAGACCTCTTTGATTTGATTTGGTGCAATTCCTAATCCAGTACAGGCACCAGCGGCAGTAGTATTGGATGAGGTTACAAAAGGATAGGTTCCAAAATCAATATCTAATAATGATCCTTGAGCTCCTTCTGCTAATATTGTTTTACCACTGCGTTGCGCTTCATGTAAATACGCTTCGCTATCAATAAATGTTAGTGATTTTAACGTGTCAATAGCGATAAAGAACTCTTTTTCTAATTCTTCTAAATCATACTCGATTTTAGCATCATAAAAATCGATCATTGCCTCATGCTTATTCGCTAATGCGCGGTAACGCTCCTTCCAATCGCTCAATTCTAAATCTCCTACACGAATACCGTTTCTTCCGGTTTTGTCCATATACGTAGGGCCAATTCCTTTTAGTGTAGATCCAATTTTAGCCTTTCCTTTAGCTGCTTCAGATACAGCATCTAAGATTCTATGTGTTGGCAAAATTAAATGTGCTTTTCTTGAAATCAATAATTTAGAATGATAGTCTAGATTAAATTTTTCTAGATTATCCAATTCTTTTTTAAAGATCACAGGGTCGATTACAACACCGTTCCCTACAAGATTTAATGCTTTGTCATGAAAAATACCACTAGGAATGGTATGTAGTACGTGCTTTATACCATCAAATTCTAAGGTGTGTCCTGCGTTTGGACCGCCTTGAAATCTTGCTATGATATCATAATCCTTGGTTAATACATCAACGATTTTTCCTTTACCTTCGTCTCCCCATTGTAGACCGAGTAACAAGTTTACTCCCATTATTTTTCTTGGTTATTAGTGGTTTGTTTTTTCGTTCCGTAGAAATACAATGAATGATTTGTGATGTCTACTTCAAAAATCTCTTCGATTGTTTTCTTTATAGATTGAATGCGTGGATCACAAAATTCTAATACTTCTCCTGTATCGGTAAGGATAAGGTGATCATGTTGTCGATCAAAGTATGATTTTTCGTATTGTGCTTGGTTTTGTCCAAACTGATGTTTGCGAACCAATTTACATTCGAGTAGTAATTCTATAGTGTTGTACAATGTTGCACGACTTACTCTATAGTTTTTATTTTTCATTTGGATATACAGCGTTTCGATATCAAAATGTTCTTCACTATCGTATATCTCCTGTAAAATAGCGTAACGTTCCGGTGTTTTACGATGCCCCTTTTCTTCTAAAAAGTTGGTAAACACGGTTTTTACGGTATTTTGATCGTTTAATGTAGTCGCTTTAGTACTCATAGCTATAAAAAGCCAAAGTTACATTAAATTTTTATAAGTGAGACTGGGATTGTAAAACGATTCTATAAAGTTCTACAACATTTTTTATATCTGTTAGATTGATGCTTGTATATGGTGTATTTAAGTGGGTAAGCGATGCTATTAATTTAAAGCGTATTGCAAAAAAATAATAATATGAAAATCAAATGATTTTTTATGTTGTTGTAGCACTACAATAGCCGTGCTGTTAAGTTTTATAGTCGAAAGTTTAGCCCTACATAATACAATTAAGAAAGAGCATCTGCGCATTTCAGCAGATGTCAAAGCTTTTAACATAAATAATGGAATAAATCTAGAAAAATAAATTGCACTTATTCACGTACAACTTTATCAATACCACTAATTTTAGATAGATTATGAATTACTGTTTTTAAGGTGTTTTTATTTTTTACTCCAACGGTTATTTTACCGGTAAATACACCGTCATTGGTGTCAAAATTCATGTTGTAAATCGCGAGGTGCATGTGTGTAGAGATAATATGTGTAACCTCGTTAACTACTCCAATATTATCGATACCATTAAGTCGGATAACGGCGCGATATTCTTCTTGGCTAGAGTCAATCCATTTGGAGGCAATAATGCGATAGGCATAGTTACTTTGTAGTTGTAAGGCGTTTGGACAATCGTTTTTGTGTACTTTAATACCTTCGTTTACTGTAATAAAACCAAATACCTCATCACCCGCAATCGGATTACAACAGTTGGAGAGGCGGTATTCTAGTTTTTCAGAATCTTTTCCAAAGACTAATAAATCATACTTTTCTGTGATTTCGTCTTTATGGATATCTTGAGTGCTACGATTGCGAATTCTATTTTTAATAAAATTCATAAACACATTACTTCGCGTAGTCGCAAATTCTTTGATCTTTTGATTATCGATGGTACCAATACCGACCCTATAAAATAAATCTTGACTGGTTTTGAGTTTAAAATAAAGTACAAGTTCATTGATTACCTTTTCGTTTAAGGTAATTTTTTGCGAACGTAACTTTCGTTTTAAGATGACCTTTCCTTCTGAGGCCATCAGTTTTTTCTCTTCGCGTAATGAAGATTTTATTTTCGCTCTAGCTCTAGCTGTTGTTGCATAATCCAGCCAGTTGGATGAGGGTTTGGAGTTGGACGATGTTATGATTTCTACTTGATCTCCACTATGTAATTCATGGCTTAGGGGGACCAATTTTCCATTGACTCGAGCCCCTCGTGTTTTAAGACCGATTTCGGTATGGATATTAAAACCAAAATCCAAAGCTGTAGCTCCTTTAGGTAAAGATTTTAAATCTCCTTCAGGGGTGAATACAAAAATTTCTTTTGAATATAGATTGAGTTTAAATTCTTCAACAAAGTCTACAGCATTACTTTCGGAATTTTCTAAGGCCTCTTGTAAACGATCTAGCCATTGGTCTAAGCCTTGATCGGTATTCTCGTTTTCGTTTTTATATTTGTAGTGCGCAGCATATCCTTTTTCCGCAATTTCATGCATGCGTTCACTTCGGATTTGTACTTCTACCCATTTGCCATCAGGACCAATAACCGTAATATGTAAGGCTTCGTAACCAGTAGATTTTGGTTGTGAGATCCAATCTCGTAAGCGAATGGGATTAGGCCGAAAGAAATCGGTAACAATGGTGTATATTTTCCAAGCAACAAATTTTTCGTTTTCAATATCGGATTTATAAATAATCCGAATCGCAAACTTGTCATAGACTTCATCAAAGGTGACATTTTGTTTGATGATTTTACGACGAATCGAAAAAATAGATTTAGGTCTTCCTTTAATTTCGCATTCAAATGTTTCTTTATCTAAACCGGTTTTGATTTTATCCGAAAAACGTTTGATATACTCATCTTGTTCTTCTTTGCTTTCGTTTATTTTACTTAGAAGGTCTCTGTATACCTCAGGTTCAGTGTATTTTAGCCCTAAGTCTTCTAGTTCTGTTTTGATGTTATAGAGTCCGATTCGATGCGCTAATGGGGCATAGATGTATAAGGTCTCTGAAGCGATTTTGACCTGTTTGTCTGGACGCATCGCATCCATAGTTTGCATGTTATGTAAACGGTCTGCTATCTTAATAATGATTACCCTTACATCGTCATTTAATGTGAGTAGCATTTTTCTAAAGTTCTCGGCTTGTAACGAGATGTCTTTATCTTTTTTTAGTGATGATATTTTGGTAAGTCCATCTACAATACGAGCTACAGTTTCTCCAAACATTTGTTCGATATCAGATAGGGTATATGAGGTGTCCTCTACGACATCATGTAATAAAGCCGCGACAATAGAAGTAGCATCCATGCCAATCTCACTAGCCACAATTTTGGCAACAGCAATAGGGTGAAAAATATAAGCTTCGCCACTTTTACGACGTTGGTTTTTATGGGCATCTACAGCAACATCAAAAGCCTGTCTAATGTTTTTCTTATCGTCTTTAGTAAGATTTGTATAGCTAATACGAAGCAGCTCTTTGTACTCTTTCGCAATTTTTTTATTTTCTTCTTCTATAGCAGCTTCTGTCATTATTCAATACTTTTTTTGGAAAGCCCTATCCTTTTTCGTTTGTGTGGGTATAGTACAGGTAATTTTTAAATAGATTACAAAATAACAAGATGTAGGTTTGTAATCTATTTAAAAATACAACTAACCATCGAAATGACCAAGTATTTCTGAGGATCAATCTGCACGTAAATTTCTAATACGTTGTAATAGAGTGGGATGGGAGTAGTGTACAAAAACCATAGCCGGATGTGGTGTTAAATTGCTAAGATTATTTTTGGATAGTTTTTTTAAACTAGTAATCAACGCTTCACTCTCATAAGTGTCCTTAGCATATTGATCCGCTTGATATTCAAAGGTTCTAGAGATCAGGTTCGTAAGTAGTCCAGTAAATTCTGAAATTGGACTGTATAAAATACTAAACGCAATTAATCCTACATGAAAAGAAGGGATTGAAATTCCAAGGGCTTCAGATAATAATGGGTTGGCAATAAATAGGGATAAAAACCAAAAGGTAATTCCAGTACTACAAATCGAGAGTAAAAGATTGACAATAATATGTTTTTTTTTATAATGGCCTACTTCGTGGGCAAGTACGGCTACAATTTCTTGTGGCGTTAAATCATTGATTAAAGTATCGTATAATGTGATTCTTTTTTCACTTCCTAGTCCCGAAAAATAAGCATTAGCTTTAGTACTTCTTTTAGAGCCATCAATGACGTTAATGTTTTTTAATTGAAACCCTACTTTTTTAGCATACGCTTCTATCGTTTCCCGTAACTCTCCATCTTGTAATGGGGATTGTGTGTTAAATAATGGGACAATAAGTTTGGTGTAAAACATATTCATGAGTACAGTAAATACAGAGAGTAATGCCCATGCATATATCCAAAACGTAGTGCCTGTAATTTCATAAAACCAAATGATTAGACTGAGTACAATACCGCCAATACAAGTCATCATTATCATGTTTTTTATGGAATCCATAAAGAACATTTTTGGAGTAGTTTTATTAAATCCAAATTTTTCTTCGATAACAAATGTGGCATAATAGGATGAAGGTAGTGAGATGATATGGCTTCCTAATAAAATAATTCCAAAGAAAATTAAACTGACCAAGATAGGGTTTGAGGTCATGCTTCGTGCTATAGTGTCGACCCAAGCGAAACCCTCAATAAAAAAGAAAACTAAGGTAACTCCCAATGATAACGCCGAAGTTATGGTTTTGAATATGAAATTTGTTTTTTGATAAGCGATAGATTTTTGATACTCATCCTCGGGGTACACATCTGCAATTTCTTCTGGGATATCTTGTGTGTGACGCATTGCATTGAGTAGATCAAGTAACGAATCAATTAAAAATACGATCACAATGATTGTAATGAGGAGATAAAATAAGGTTAGTGACGTCATAAGGTTTTAAGTCAGGTTTTGGGGTGGTTTAAAGGTACTATTCTCAATGGGAACTATCAAAAAAATAGGATACTATTAAAGGTTTTTTTAAATAGCGAAATCACGTTGTCTTTTGGCTTCAAATGTAAGTATTCCTGCGGCTACGGAAACATTCATGGAGTCAATAGAACCTTCCATAGGGATTTTAATATTTTGATATGAATTTGTAGTCCATATATTGGTGAGTCCAGTAGCTTCTGTACCTACTGCAATAGCCGTTGCTCCTTTATAATCTTGGGTGTAATAATGCGCCGAAGCTTGTAAAGCAGCGCTATAGATACGAACATTGTGTTGTTGTAAAAAAGTAATGATTGAAGCAGAGTCTCCTGTTAGTATTGGAGTTGTGAATACACATCCGACACTAGATCGTATAATATTAGGGTTGTAGATATCGGTTTTAGGATTGGCGATACAGACAGCATCTACATGAGCAGCATCTGCTGTACGTAATAATGCGCCAATATTGCCAGGTTTTTCTAGACCTTCCGCAATTAAAAACAAAGGGTCTTTTCGCGGAAGTGTATATGAAGCAATAGTATGTTCTTTTGGTATTGCGATTGCAATAATACCTTCGGTAGTATCTCGATAACTTAATTTTTGATATACTGCTTTTGTGACCTCAAAGATAGTGATGTGATCTTTATGATCTGGAATCAAAGCTACACTATCTGCATAGGAAATAATTTCACTACAAAAATACAATTGTGTAATTTGATATCCTCCTTGCAGTGCTAAGCTAATTTCACGTAGCCCTTCAATGCTAAAAAGTTGTTCTTTTCTTCGAACTCTTGATTTTTCTTTAAGCTGAAGTAAGAATTTTATTTTAGGATTTTGGGCACTCTCAATTTTTGTATGCATAAGTGCGCAAATATACGAATCGATATGAAATGAAATATAGGATACACTACCTTAGGTATGAGGTATTCCTATTATTTTAGGCAAAGGGATAAGAAAAACTTTGTTGCACTTCTTCCATGATCGCTGGATATGTACTATCAAGATCATTCATATAGTTTTGTAAAATTTGTATATCAGTATGGTTGTTTTCTTTTGCCAGATGCTCCATGGTAGTAAGAATATGATATTGTTTTTCTAATCCAATAGTTTGATAACTTGATTTTAGTTTGTGAGACATTGCGGCAATAAGAGGAAGATCCTTTTGGTTAAAAGCCTCTTGCAATTGGTCATAATCTTTAGGTGTTTCTTCCAGAAAAATTCCTAAAATAGATTTAATAATATCAGTGTCATTGCCAAATATTTTTTTTAAGGTATCAAAATTTAAAAAATTGGTAGTTGCTGTGTTTTCTGTAGCTTTTTGATAGGTTTTAGAAGCTTTAATAGAAGCCTTTATCATATTTTCAGTATTCATAGCCTTAGGTTTTAAAGTACATATAATTTCTTGCAATGCATTTTCAGCAATTGGTTTAGTAATGTAAAAATTCATGCCAGAGTCTAAGGCATTCTTTTTAGCCTCAGGAAAAACATCAGCAGAACACCCTATAATTGGGATAGAATTAATGTGAGGTTTTTTCGATTTCCGAATATGTTTGGTTGCCTCCAACCCGTCCATTATAGGCATATGCATATCCATTAAAACTAAATCATAAATAGTGGTGTCGAGTTTTTCTAAAGCAATAGTTCCATTATCGGCAATATCACTCTGAATACCCCAACTCGAAAATAATTGCTGAATAAAAAATTGGTTCATTTTATTATCCTCAACGACCAAGACTTTAATACCAGACAAACAGTCTATTTTGTCAGTTTCATGATTTTCTACGGGAGTTTTTTTCAGGACTTGTAATTTGCTTTTAGGATATACTACTGTAAATTCAAAAACAGATCCCTGATTTACGGTGCTTTTTGCATGTAGTACACTGTCGTGCAATTCAATTAGTTGTTTGGAAATAGAAAGCCCTAATCCTGTACCTTCAATTTTATACTTGCCAGGTTTTTGTACTTGGTAGAAGCTATTGAAAATATCCTGAAGTTTGTCTTTAGGGATACCTACACCTGTATCGGATACAGAAAATTGTATACTAATTTCTTTCTTGGTCTTTTTTATGGTAGATACAGTTACTGTGATTTCACCTTTGCTGGTAAACTTAATTGCATTGCCTAATAAATTGGTTAGGATTTGATTCAGTCTAAATTGATCACCAATCACAAATCTAGGTAGTGTTGGATCTATTATTGTCGTGTATTTAAGTCCTTTTTCTTGAGCTTTAATTAAGAATCCACTAGAAATATTATCGAGTAAATCATGAATATTGAAATCGTTTTTTTCCAAAGTATATTTTCCAGCTTCGATTTTTGAGAAATCAAGTACGTCATTGATGAGTACCAATAAATTTTTTGCAGAGAATTGTATGACTTCTAGATTTTTCTGGACGAACTCACTGAGTTTATCATTCTCTTTTTGCAAAATACTAGTTAATCCTAAAATTACATTTAGAGGGGTTCTGATTTCATGACTCATATTGGATAGAAATACCGATTTGGCTTTTGCTGATTTTTCGGCAACGATCTTAGATTCGATAATTTCACGATCCATCATTTTTCTATTTGTGATATCTCTGAAAAAAGCATTAAACAGATACCCGTCTTTAGTTTCAATCGGGATAATTGTGAGTTCTATAAAGATTGTAGTGTCGTCTTTTCTGGTGACAGCTGTTTCAATCCGCCTATTGATAATTTCGTCTTGTCCTGTGGTTATATAATTTTTAAAACTATTTTGAAGTTCTGCTCTAAATTTTTGAGGGATGATCGAAAAAATATTGCGTCCTAGAGTTTCTTCTTTAGGAAGCTCTAGAATGCATTCTGCTTGTTTATTCCAGCTTAGTACTGTGCCTGTGCTATTGACTAAAATGATGCCATCCATAGCCGTTTCGAGTATGCTAGTTTGGAGGTGTTCATTCTGTTTCAACTCCTCTTCAATCTTTTTGCGTTCTACGACTTCCTGGGTGAGTTTATCGTTAATTTCTTCCATGCTAAGTAGCTGCTTTTTTAGCATCTTTAGCATTTGCTTTTTGCTAGGAAAATTAATTAAATCTTTGACTAGAATTTCTTCAGGGATAATTCGAAACGTTGCCACAAAAGAGTTTAAGAGATAATAGGATTGGAAATGATGTTTATAGGTAGTCACAAAAAGATGATCTGTTGCATGTTCTCCAAGTGTAGCTTGTAATTGTTGAAATAGTTGATTCGAATGCTGGAGTAATAATTTCTGTGCTTCAATAAGATCAATGTTGAGATCTGTTAACGTATTAAGATGGGATTCTATGCTACTTAAGGTGTTATTGATTTCTATAGTATCAATAGTTTTTACTTTGTCGATAATTTGCCTTAAAAAAACATGACAAAGCATTACGTCCTGCTCTTCTAATGTTTTGAATATTAGAGATATGTTGTCGTATTTTTCAATACAAGAGTGGTGCTTTTTAATTTCTTGCCTCAGCTTTAGTTTAGTAGATCCCAAAGCAGCTGCTTTTGCAACGATTTGTTCTTCTATAGTTAGGTATAACTCAGGGGTTTCTTTGATTTTGTCTTGAAGAGTAAGTCCTTCGTATACTTCAATTCGTTTATGGATATATAGTGGAAAGTTCACAGCACTACCTTCTTTCAATACTGTATTGAAAAAATCAAGGAGTTCTTGTTCTTCTTTAGATACTCGGCGCATAGACCTGCGTACCCCAAAGCTGTTTTTTACCCATGGGATGATCATAATCTACTACTGCTATATAGTTTGTAAAAACCAGCTATTGGTAGTACCCATGTTACTATTAAAGTGATATACCAAAGATACTCTCTTGTGGTATATCCAAAAAGAGTATTTAAAACCGTATCATGAAATAAGTGGGCTGTCTGCATTCTAAACTGACCTAACCCCATAATAACAATCCCCCAAAATAATAAGATCAAATTAGGGCCTAATCTGATCGTTTTAAATTGTGAAATGACTAGGGTACTGCATATTAAGGTTGTTAATAATACAGGTAATTCTAGTATGCCTAACCATTGAATGGTATCCAGAGCTGGAATATAGATCGTAAACAATATATCCGAATGTACAGGATTACTGTCTAAAATGATTCCTAAAAGTGATATGAGTAATTGTATATTCATCTGTTATACGTCTGGGTCAAAAGTAATAAAAAACTCTTACAATAACTAAAATACATAGATAAAGTGTTTGTTTTAATCGATTAAAAACACGTTTTAGCGAAATTAAGGCTCGTGTGAATTTGTTATTTTAGGGGAGAAAATAGTTTTTTTTATGTCTGTTTTATTGTTTATTACATGTATTTAATTATTTTATATATGCTGTAATCCATTAGTATAGTTGAGTTTTCGGGCTATGTGGGTTATTGTTTAAGGGATAGCATGCTTAGGGTCTGTCTATTCTATAGCGTTATGGGTGGCAGATTTTTAAAATTGGTTTTTTCAAATCTGTTTTTTTTTGATTAAAAACAGTATTTTTAATCAATACATTAATTTACAAGTATTTAAAATTTCAATACATAAGGTTATATTGTTTTTTAATTACGGTTTTAAAGTATTTTTGTAATTTGTAGGATATTTATTTTACAGGGGTAACGAATTTTTTTACGTGTATTTAGGATAAGATATTTTAAAATATACTTTTTGAAAGCTGCTCCTAGGAACTTTATTACATATCGGAATAGTTCTTGTTAAAAAAGTATTTGTCAATAGGGTTAGGTTTTAGCGCAGACGTTATGAATTTTAGAAGAATAGATAGTATAGAAGCAGTTAACTATCCCTGAGCAAGATCACGATGCATCTAGCGGACAACTGTTTTTACATTTAGAGGCAAGCCTCGGAAAATTAAGATCACAATGTGGATTAGAATCTCTATTTAGAATGAATTACAACTACGAGGGGTAATGAATACTTGATTATTAATAGTAGCTCCTTAATTTCTAAAAGTTACTGTGATACTTTGAAATAAACCTAAATCTTTCTGAAACTCCTTTAAAAATACTGTATATTTGCACGCAATTATATCTCAATTGCCATGACAGCACATGATTCCAAAATAGTAGGGGAAGGACTTACATACGATGATGTATTATTAGTTCCTGCCTTTTCAGAAGTACTTCCAAGAGAAGTAAGTATTCAAACAAAATTTACTAAAAATATAACGATCAATACCCCCATTGTTTCTGCGGCTATGGATACCGTTACCGAAAGCCGTATGGCTATTGCTATGGCTCAAGAAGGAGGTATTGGTGTATTGCATAAAAACATGACGATACAAGAGCAGGCCATGAAAGTGCGCAAAGTGAAACGTGCAGAGAGTGGAATGATTATCGATCCTGTAACCCTACCGCTTACTGCCAAGGTTATTGATGCTAAAAATAATATGCGGGAACATAGTATTGGAGGAATTCCTATCGTAGATGATAACAATAAACTATTAGGTATTGTTACCAATAGAGATCTTCGTTTTTAAAAAAATGATGAACGTCCTATTGAAGAAGTGATGACAAGTAAAAATTTGGTCACTGTTGCAAAAGGTACCTCGCTGCAAGAAGCTGAAGTGATTTTGCAAAATAATAAGATTGAAAAATTACCAGTTGTAGATGATGCCAATACATTAATAGGGTTAATTACATTTAGAGATATTACTAAGCTCACTTTAAAACCTAGTGCCAATAAAGATCAATACGGAAGGTTAAGAGTAGCCGCAGCGCTTGGTGTTACAGGTAACGCTGTAGATCGCGCAGAAGCTTTAGTAAAGGCAGGAGTAGATGCAGTCGTTATTGATACAGCACATGGTCATACTAAAGATGTGGTTGCAGTGTTAAAAAAGGTAAAATCAAAATTTCCAGAACTAGAAGTTGTGGTTGGTAATATTGCTACGGCAGACGCTGCAAAATATTTAGTGGAAGCAGGAGCAGATGCGATAAAAGTTGGAATTGGACCAGGATCTATATGTACGACACGAGTAGTGGCAGGGGTAGGGTACCCTCAATTCTCGGCAGTATTAGAAGTTGCTACTGCGATTAAAGGTTCAGGTGTTCCAGTAATTGCGGATGGAGGGATTCGATATACTGGAGACATTCCAAAAGCAATAGCAGCTGGAGCTGATTGTGTAATGTTAGGGTCATTACTGGCAGGGACAACAGAATCTCCTGGTGAAACAGTATTGTATGAAGGAAGAAAATATAAAACGTATCGAGGAATGGGATCAGTAGAAGCTATGAAAAAAGGTTCTAAAGATCGATACTTCCAAGATGTAGAAGATGATATTAAAAAATTAGTTCCAGAGGGAATTGTGGGTCGTGTAGCTTATAAAGGTGACCTATTTGAAAGTATTCACCAGTTTATCGGTGGATTACGCGCAGGAATGGGGTATTGTGGAGCAAAAGATATTGCTACATTGAAAGATATAGGGCGTTTTGTGAAGATCACTGCAAGTGGAATTAATGAAAGTCATCCTCATGATGTTATGATTACAAAAGAGGCTCCTAATTATAGTAGAGGGTAAGAGATAATATATACAAGCAATAAAAAACCACATCTTTAAGATGTGGTTTTTTCGTTGAAAATAGTTAATCTGCAGTATGTATTTATCCATAATATAAGTTTGTAATCACAAGTGTTATGCAATTTGGATATGATTTTTTTGCATATTGAATAACGTACTATTAAGAACTACGATTTTAAAATCTAAAACCCAAAATCTAAAATCGTAAATTGTATTATTCTACTTTGATCCCTAATTTTGTTAATACTACTTTAGTAATATCAAATTTAGGATCAATATAAGCTAAGCCACTATTTGCTACTGTTAATATTTGCGTGTACTGCCCTGCTTTAGCAACCTCTTCTATAGCCTTTCCAATTTTTTCATATAAAGGCTTTATCAGTCTGCTTTGTTCTGCTTGAGATGCTTTTGATGCATTTTGTCTTGCGCTATTAATATCATTTTCTAGCATTATGAACTCTTCCTGACTTTTCTTTTTATCAGCATCTGTCATTGAGGCTTCTTTCTCTTGATACGCTTTTATTTTGGTTTCGTATTCTGTAGCTTTAGTTTTTAGTTCTGCTTCTAATTTTGTGTTGTACGTTTTTAGGCCAGTTTCCACCTGTGATAGTTCAGGCATTTTAGACATTATAAATTCGCTATCAATAGTTCCAATTTTGGATTGTGCCGAAAGTTGTAAACTGATAATGCAAAGTGCTATAAATAAGATGATTTTTTTCATGTGTGTTTTTTTTAAAAATTTATGCAAATATATAATCTCTATGTTCAATTTGTGTGCCAATGCCTTTATTTTTCTTCATATAATTGTCCTCGATGTGGTTTTAAAGCGTCCCGAACTTTTTTCATCTCAGTATCTGTCACTACAATATATGCGATACTATGCATTTCATTAAGTTCTTGGTAGCCTGTAATTTTTATAGTTAATCCTTCAATATCAATATATTCTTTTAAATGAATTTCATGATGTTTTGCTGTTTCTTTCGCTGCGGAACCCCTAAAATCCCAAATAAGTTTTAATTGACGTTCTTCCATTAAATAGTATTCATATTTAATACATAAATACAATTATTTCTAATGATAACGATCAATTGAGGGAGTAATTGTGCGATCTTTTTTTATAAAAAATAATGCATTTCAACGTAATCGGAAGTTGTAATGCCTGCCCGCATGGATGTCCTGTATGAAGTGTTGCCGTGGGATTTGAAAACGCACGCTACTATATATTCCGTAATCAACGTGTAAAAACAATTGAATACTGTTATTTTTGAAGCTTGAATAGTTTTATAATGCAACATAAAGTGTTTTTCTTTTGTCTTTGTTTTTTCTGTGGCGCACTGTATAGTCAACAACAGGAAAGAGCGGTGTTTACTATTAATAATGCACCTGTGTATACGACAAATATTACACGGATGTTTCATAAGTACCATCACAATACAGAAACAGCTTCGGTATCCGATATCACTTCATTTGTGGAGGTTGTAATAAACTATCATTTAAAGTTAGCAGAAGCCTATGCTAGTGGTGTAGATACTACAGCAATGATTCGTCGAGAATTAGATGCCTATAAAAAACAATTGATTGAAGAAGATAAGATGGTTAGTGAAATTCCTGAAGCATTACTGCAAGAGGCTTACGAACGCAATCAATATCGAATACATGCTAGTCATATTGTAATACCATTATCTTCAAAAGAAAACTCCAAAGTAGTAGATACAAGTGTTCCTTTTCAAAAAACACAAAAAATAAGGGATCAATTAGTTTCAGGAGCGGATTTCGATAGTCTAGCAGTGGTTTATAGCAGTGATCCTTCGGTGCTTATAAATAAAGGAGATTTGGGTTGGTTTTCAGTATTTCAGATGGTGTATCCTTTTGAAAATGCTACGTATACAACACCGATAGGAGAAGTTTCTGCCCCTTTTGTTACCCAGTTTGGGTATCATATCGTAAAAGTACATGCTAAAGAAAAGAAGAAAGAAAGGCTTCATTTGGCACATATAATGGTGTCTACAGCAAAAAAATCAGAAGCAGTTGCCCATAAGACGATAACAAAACTCCATCAGCAATTACAACAAGGCGCTTCTTTTGAAGTGTTGGTGAAACACTATAGTGACGATCAGACTACTTCCTATAAAAAAGGGGTCATTCCTAATTTTCATCAGGGTATGGCAACCGGTCAAGCTTTTGAAGAAGTGGCGTATGGTCTGGAGTCGTTAGGCGACTTTTCTAAACCTGTGCACTCTTCTTATGGATGGCATATTATTAAATTAATAGCTAAAGATGCTTTGCCTTCACTACCTTCCATACGAAAGGAATTGATTCGGGAAATAAGGAAAGATAAAAGAGTATCAGTCGTAGATACGATGACAAATGAAGCGTATAGAGAAAGCTCAGATGCATATTTGGAAACACGAGATGAAAGGATAGTCAGTCGTTTTAAGGAGTATAAAGAAGGAGTATTAATATTTGAGGTTATGAAATCTCAAGTATGGGATGTTGCTAATAAAGATACGATAGCCGTGCGTAAGTTTTATGAGAAAAATAAGAAGGTTTATGATTCTCCCGAGTCCTATACCTTATATAAGGTGTCGTCATTAAAAAAAGAAGTTATAGACGCTGTAGCAATAGCATTACAAGAATTTAAAACAAAGGAAGAGTTGCATAAAAAGGTTATAGCATTGGATCAAACAGCAATTTTTGTAGAAGAAATTAAGGAAAAAGGAAACAATACGCTTCCAAAAGCGTTCTCTGGACAACAAGGCGCAGTTACGATAGTAGCAGATGATGGATTATATACGTTGTGGTATGTAAAAGCGGTGCATCCCCCTAAGCCATTACTTTGGAGTGTAATAGCAGCAAAAGTACATTTGGATTTTCAAAATGAAGTAGAAAAAAGGTGGTTGGTTGCCTTAAGGAAAAAACATAAAGTAATCGTTAATGAAACGGTTAAGAAAACACTCGTAGAAACATTAGTAAAGACTGTAAAATAGTCTTGTAGTACAAAGTTGTGTTCAGGGTAGATGCACAAGTAAATACATAACTTGAAATAAATATGATGGTGAAAAAAGGGGATAAGAATAGACTGTTTAATCTATATGTAATAAGAATACTACTGCTTACGATAGTAGTTTCGTGCGTACAACAACAAGAACAACCATTACGAAAAGATATAGTAGCTAGAGTGAATGATTCGTACTTGTGTAAAAAAGATCTTAAAGATTTGGTAGGATCGGATACCACTCCTGCAGATAGTACGGCAATTGTACAAAACTATATAAAAAGTTGGGCAACTCGACAATTATTTATAGATCAAGCTCAGGAAAATCTAACCGCTTCAGAAATTGAAAATTTAGAACTTTTGGTAGTCGACTATAGAAACACATTGTATACAGATGCTTATAAAGAAGCAATTATTCGTAAATCGGTGAATATGAATGTTACAGAAGAAGAAATGAAAGACTATTATGATAAAAATTCAGAAAATTTTAACCTGAATGAACCGCTGATACAGTTACGTTACTTACATTTGCCCCCAGAATATGATGATATTGTTGTAACGAAAGAACAATTTACTCGTTATACTAATGATGATCAGATTGCTTTAGAATCCAAAAAAACAAGATTCGTTTCTTATTCTTTTGCTGATTCCGTTTGGATTCGACAAGATCAAGTATTTCAGAAGATACCTCAATTACAAGAAAAAGGCGAAGAGGTTTTTTTTAGAGGTAGAAAAAACATGACGATCACAACAGATTCAGGAGTATATTGTATTCATGTGAATGCCGTTAGAGAGTCAAACAAGAATGCGCCATTAGCATATTTAAAACCTACAATAGAAGAAATAATACGGAATCAACGAAAATTAGAGTTGATTAAAACATTAGAAAAGGATATTACAAAAGATGCGATTAAAAACAGACAATTTGAAATTTATGAATAACAGTACAATCTTTACGCTTGTATTGTGTCTAAGTGTAGTGAATTTAGGATATACTCAAGAGGTAATGCCTTTCCAAACGATTGAGACGGATAGTACTATTGTACAGGTGCCCGTACAAGATTCAATTATTCCATTTCAACGTACTAAAATAGATGGAGTAGCCGCGGTTATTGGTGAGCATGTTATTTTGGATAGTGATGTAGATATTGCGTATCGACAATTGTTAAGTGAAGGTGTTTCTAGTGACAATATAAGCCGATGTGAGTTGGCAGGAAGCTTGTTTGAAAATAAGTTATATGCACATCATGCTGTACAGGATAGTGTGCTGATTACAGATGCACAAGTAAATACTATGGTGGAACAACAATTGAGTTATATGACTCAAGAGTTAGGAACTGAAGCGGAGATGTTAAAGTTCTATAAGAAAGATAATATAGAAGATTTTAAGAAGGAACTTTTTGAGATTAATAAGACCAATAAGCTATCTGAGGAGATGCGTACTAAAATTGTTAAGGATGTTGAAATTACTCCAGAAGAAGTACGTGACTTTTTTGAAACAATTCCAGAGTCGGAAAGACCAGTATTTGGAACAGAGCTTGAACTTGCTCAGATCATCATAGAGCCAATAGTTCCTGAGTATCAAAAACAAAAAGTAATTGATCGTTTAACACAATTTAGAGTAGATATCGTAGAAAATGGAAGTAGTTTTGCGACCAAAGCAGTATTGTATACTCAAGATCCGGGGTCAAAATCTACAGGAGGAAAATATACGATGAATCGTCAAACTTCTTTTGCTAGAGAATTTAAGGATATAGCATTTAGTTTGCAAGAAGGAGAAGTGAGTGATCCTTTTGAGACAGATTTTGGATGGCATTTATTAAAAGTAGATAAAATTAGAGGAGAAGAAATTGATGTGCGACACATTTTATTAGTCCCAGATATTGATAAAGAAGCAATTGAAGTTGCTCAAAAAACCATAGATTCTATTCGGAATCAGATTGTTAAAGGAACAATCACGTTTAAAGAGGCCGCACAAAAGTTTAGCCACGAAAAAGAAACCAAAGAAGATGGTGGGCAATTATTGAACCCTACAACTGGAGACACGCGTTTTGAATTGACCAAAATAGACCCTATATTGTATGAACAAGTGTCAAAACTAAAAAAAGATGAAATATCTCTTGTGATTCCAGATCAAGATCGTCAAGGACGTGTCAAATATAAATTGATTACTGTTTTAGATCGTCATGAAGAGCATGTTGCAGATTATAGTAGAG
Organism: uncultured Aquimarina sp.; assembly: GCA_937951135.1. GTDB lineage: Bacteria > Bacteroidota > Bacteroidia > Flavobacteriales > Flavobacteriaceae > Aquimarina. Next base: position 18,547 of record CALFCI010000020.1, read on the forward strand.
ATTATTTGAAAATACAAGAATTAGCTTTACGAAAAAAACAAATCAATATCATACGAAAATGGCAGGAGGAAAAAATAATGGATACCTATATCAAGGTTAATGGTTCCTTTAGAGACTGTACATATAGTGGGAATTGGTTGAAAAAAAATAAATAATATGTCAGACGACGTTGCAGCAGTAGCAGCACTGGTAGAAAAACATACAGCACTCAAATCAGAGATTGCTAAAGTAATTATAGGTCAAGATCGTGTTGTTGATCAAATTCTATTGGCGATATTCTCAGGAGGTAATGCTTTGTTAATAGGAGTTCCTGGATTAGCCAAAACTTTAATGGTGAATACTATTGCACAGGCACTAGGTTTAGATTTTAAACGGATACAGTTTACTCCAGATTTAATGCCTAGTGATATTTTAGGAAGTGAGATTCTAGATGAAGCGCGACATTTCCAGTTTATTAAAGGGCCTGTTTTTGGAAATATTGTTCTAGCAGATGAGATCAATAGAACACCTCCCAAAACACAAGCAGCACTTCTAGAAGCCATGCAAGAGCATGCCGTTACTGTTGCAGGAAAACGATATCCATTAGATTTGCCTTATTTTGTGTTGGCAACCCAAAACCCAATTGAGCAGGAAGGTACATATCCATTGCCAGAGGCACAGCTTGATCGATTTATGTTTGCAATAGAATTGCAATATCCAAGTTTTGAAGAAGAAGTAGCCGTGGTAAAACGCACTACAGGAATTGAAAAACCAACCATAAATCCATTATTTACAGCGCAAGAAATTATCGATTTCCAACAATTGATTCGTCGTATTCCTGTAGCTGATAATGTAATCGAATATGCCGTTAAAATGGTAAGTAAAACAAGACCTCATGGGGATGCTGCGACAGATTTTGTGAAACAGTTTGTGGATTGGGGTGCAGGGCCTAGAGCTTCTCAAAATTTGGTGCTTGCTGCTAAAGCTCATGCCGCAGTACGAGGTAAGTTTTCTCCAGATATAGAAGATGTACAGGCCATTGCTACCGGAATTTTACGTCATCGAATGATTAAAAATTATAAAGCCGAAGCTGAAGGGGTTACTGTGGATAAAATTATTGAAAGTTTGTTTTAATGAATACTTTTGAAAGGTATTAAGTATCGAGTAGGATTAAAAGCAATTACACTTAGTAGTATCTTTATTGTAGACTCCCTTCATTCAAGTACTGTGTTGCTTTTAATACACTGTTCTCTCTAGCTTTATGCTGGTATAAGTAGTTTGTTTTTTCTGGGGATACTTCTTTTCCAAAACTTACAGCTAAGATGCTGTTGTATCCGCTATTTGCATAGGCAATAGTGAGTATTGTAAAGATACAGATGCTATAAATAAGTTGAAATACAGTAATTTTCATAGTATGGTCTTAAATATGGAATCTTCCATTGAAGCTATGAAATCTCACAATCATAGCCACAATAGAAGTTGTAGATTCTCACAATACAATATTGGAGAGTAACCATTGAGTTGAATGATAAAAGAAATCACATTTTATATTCACTTCCTTTCTTATTATGAGACAAATATATCTCACAAGTACGATACAATATCTCAAAATTGTATAAACGGTATGAAATAGTGTATATATGGTCGTAAATTCAGTATAGCAGGAATATCAATAGTGCTCTTATAATGGTATACTATTGAGAACTTAGGTTGGTATTATAGTATGCTATGGTCTATCAAAGTTTTGGGAGCGTTTATTAAATTTTAGTTCACAATATTTTATAATACCATGCTAATCATGTTTTCCAAACAAGTCGAGTTCAGCATGAGATCTTGATCCCGTTTTTCTCTTAAGTAGATACGATTAGTTAGTAATAATAAAAAAAGACTCTTCATTAAACCTTTCACAACTATAGATGTCTTAGATATAATGAGAAGTACTAAACGGTATATGCGCCAGTTTGGTACCCCTAAATCTATTTACAATTAAAAATTAAAAACATGAAAACAAAAAGAATTTTTTCAACAGCAATCTTATTTATGGTAACGCTATTATTACCGGTAATAGCGCAATCTGAAAAACAAAATAGGAAAGCACTAAAAGAAACATTTCATGCGAGTTTGTCGGAAACACAAAAAGCACAATTGGATAAGCAAAAATCAATGCGTAAAACCCATAAAGAAACGTTAATTACAACATTTACAGCAGCGCAAGTAGCTTTGCAAGAAGATACATTGTTATCTAGAAAAGAAAAGAGAAAAGCACTACGTAAAACTTTTACTGTAGTGCAAAAGGACATGGTAAAAGCACATAAAGCCAAGATGAAAGGAGAGCGAGAATTGTTTAGGAGTTCATTGAGTGAGGAACAGTTGACGTTACACGATCAATTAAAAGAAAGGAGAAAACATTCATAAATGGTTGATGTTATTGTTTGGTAATATTAAAGTTGTCTAAAAAGTAATTTGATCTCAAACGAAACTTTTTAATAAGGTTAAAGTTGGTTTGGATAAAGATTGATGTGCTTTTTGGACAATTTGTTTTTTATAAATGACGTAAATGTGTTTCAGTACTGAAAATGAATTATAGGACCTAAAAGTGATGGAATTGTAGTGGTAGGCTATCATAAAAGTATGATGTTTGGGTAAAGCACGTTGCATTTTACTACATATTTGATATAATTAATGCCAGATGTAATTTAAATTTACGAATTTGATAAATGCATACCTTTATTTTTTTAAAAATGTAAAAAAATACGAATACGTCTAATACCGTTTAAAAATCGGTTAAAATTTGTATTTTTGCTAGACTTTTTTAAATATTAAAAAATAATAAAGCATATGGCATTTGATATAGAGATGATCAAAAAGGTATACAGTCAATTAGCAGAGCGTGTAAATGCGGCGCGTGAAGTGACAGGTAAACCATTAACACTAGCAGAAAAGATTTTATACTCACATCTTTGGGAGGGTAATGCAAGTAGCGCATTTGTAAGAGGTAAAGATTATGTAGATTTTGCACCCGATCGCATTGCTTGTCAAGATGCAACAGCTCAGATGGCTTTATTACAGTTTATGCAAGCAGGTAAGAAACAAGTAGCAGTGCCGACAACGGTACATTGTGATCACTTGATTCAAGCAAAAGTAGGGGCAGATAAAGATTTACAGTCAGCATTAAATACGAGTAATGAAGTATTTAATTTCTTAGAGTCTGTGTCTAATAAATATGGTATTGGATTTTGGAAGCCAGGTGCTGGAATTATTCATCAGGTAGTATTGGAAAACTATGCGTTTCCAGGAGGAATGATGATTGGTACCGATTCTCATACAGTAAATGCTGGAGGATTAGGTATGGTTGCTATTGGAGTAGGTGGAGCAGATGCAGTAGATGTAATGGCTGGTATGGCATGGGAACTTAAATTTCCAAAATTGATAGGTGTAAAGTTAACAGGAAAACTTTCAGGTTGGACTGCACCAAAAGATGTGATTTTAAAAGTTGCTGGAATCCTTACGGTAAAAGGAGGAACAGGAGCAATTGTAGAATATTTTGGACCTGGAGCCACAGCAATGTCTTGTACCGGTAAAGGAACTATATGTAACATGGGTGCAGAAGTAGGCGCAACAACATCTACTTTTGGATATGATGAGTCGATGGAGCGCTATTTACGTTCTACAGATCGTAATGATGTAGCAGATGCTGCAAATGCAGTAAAAGAACACTTAACAGGAGATGCTGAGGTATATGCAAATCCAGAACAGTATTTTGATCAAGTGATCGAAATCAACCTTTCTGAATTACTACCCCATGTAAATGGACCATTTACACCAGATTTAGCGACTCAAGTAGGAGACATGAATGCGAAGGCAACTAAAAATGAGTGGCCTTTAAAAGTAGAGTGGGGATTGATAGGGTCTTGTACAAACTCTTCGTACGAAGATTTATCAAGAGCAGCATCGATTGCACAACAAGCAGTAGATAAAGGATTAAAAACAAAAGCAGAATTAGGAATTAACCCAGGATCTGAGCAAGTACGTTTTACAGCAGAGCGTGACGGACTATTAGATATTTTTGAAAAACTAGATGCAAAAATCTTTACCAATGCTTGTGGACCATGTATCGGTCAATGGGCTAGAGAAGGCGCAGATAAGAAAGAAAAGAATTCAATCATACATTCATTTAACCGTAACTTCTCTAAACGAGCAGATGGAAATCCAAATACCCATGCTTTTGTAGCGTCTCCAGAGATGGTTGCTGCAGTAGCAATTTCTGGGCGATTAGATTTTAATCCGATCACAGATAAGTTGATTAATGATAGTGGTGAAGAGGTAATGCTAGACGAGCCTACAGGATGGGAATTGCCTCCTAAAGGATTTGAAGTAGAAGATGCAGGATACCTTGCTCCAGAAGAAGATGGATCGGGAGTACAAATTTCTGTTAGTGAAACTTCAGAACGTTTGCAATTATTATCTCCTTTTCAACCTTGGGATGGAAAAAATATTACCGATGCTAAATTGTTAATTAAAGCCTTAGGTAAATGTACTACAGATCATATTTCTATGGCGGGACCTTGGTTACGTTATAGAGGGCATTTAGATAATATTTCTAATAACTGTTTGATTGGTGCTGTAAATGCATACAATGAGAAAACTAACTTTGTAAAGAGTCAGTTAACGGGTGAGTATGCTGGTGTTCCAGATACACAACGTGCTTATAAAGCAGCGGGTATACCTACGATTGTAGTAGGAGATCATAACTACGGAGAAGGATCTTCTCGTGAGCATGCAGCGATGGAACCTCGTCATCTTGGGGTATGTGCCGTGATTGTAAAATCATTTGCACGTATTCACGAAACAAATTTGAAAAAACAAGGAATGCTTGGATTGACATTTGCTAATGAGGCAGATTACAATCGTATTCAAGAAGATGATACTTTTAACTTTGTAGATTTATCTAGTTTTGCTCCAGAAAAGCAATTAACGTTAGAAATCGTCCATGCTGATGGTTCAAAAGATACGATCAAACTAAATCATACCTATAACGATTCACAAATAGAGTGGTTTAAAGAAGGGTCTGCCTTAAACTTGATTAAAAAGGAAAATGCATCATAATACACTGGTACAGTGTGCTATTTGTAAAAGCCTCTCGGATAACCGAGAGGCTTTTTAGTTTAAAAAAGCTTTGTATTTGTAATTCCGTTACTTTTTTAGAGTCTAAAAGATAGGTAGAGATACCTGTATTGAAAATATGTATTTTAGCATAGAACTCAAGTTTAACCTAAACAGCGGTATAGGTATACTGAAAATCAACATTTATGATATGAATAAATTCATTGTACTACTATGGTTACTATATTCAGGATGCTGCATAGCACAACCAGTACTTAAAAAAGATTCAATACAACTCCGAAACATATATACTACGGCATTAGTAGAAGGGCAAAGCTATACCTATATAGATTATCTGTCTAATCAGATTGGAAGCCGGATTTCAGGGTCATTACAAGAAAAAAGGACTGTAGAATGGGGAGTGAAAACATTGAAATCAATTGGTGCAACTGCGGTAAGAAAAGAACCCGTAACAGTACCTAAATGGACTAGAGGGGTAACAGAGTTTGCGTATATAGAATCTCAAGCAGGAACGACAACTAATGTGCCTATCTGTGCTTTGGTAGGGTCTGTAGCCACTCCATTAGGAGGTATTAAAGCTGAGGTAATTAGGGTAAATTCTATTCAAGGACTTCGTGAAATAGGAAGTGCTGCTATAACAGGTAAGATTGTGTTTTTTAATGCAGTAATGGATGCACACCAGATAGACCCTTTTGAAGCGCATAAAGCTATAGAAACCTTGTATAATTATGGAGCAAAAGAAGCCGCTAAGTTTGGAGCAGTGGGGGTCATTATCCGTACTGCCAATTTAGTATTAGATGATATACCACATACAGGGGTAGTGCGATATGAGGATACACCAAATACAGATAAAATTCCGGTTGCAGCACTAAGTACTAATGGGGCAGATTTGCTAAGTGGTATGCTGGCATTAGACCAGAAGACGCGTTTCTTTTTTAATATGAACTGTAAAAACTGGAAAGCGGTATCTTCTTTTAATGTGATAGGGGAGCTTAAAGGAAGCGAAACGCCAAATCAATACATTACAATAGCTGCAACCTTAGATTCTTGGGATATAGGGGATGGTAGTCAGAGTGATGGAGCAGCCTTGGCACAAGCTATTGAATCCATCCGTATATTAAAGGCCATAGGGTATGCGCCAAAACATACGATCCGTATTGTGCTATTAGCTGATGGGGTACAAAGCCAGCAAGGTTTTAAAGCCTACAATCAATCCATCACATCCAAAAAAGAAAAGCAACTTTTATTTTTGTATAATAACACCGGAGGCTTTACACCTAGAGCATTTGGTGTTACAGCAAAAGATGCTTTTAAAAAACAACTTCAAGGATGGTTCGATAGCTTTCAATCGTATCCTATAGATGGGTTTACGACGAATACATCAGTGCTAAAATTTGATACAGAATGCCCTATGGTTAGATTAAAAACAGATCCACAGCGTTATTTTGAAATCTGTAGATCATCATTAGATACGTTTAAGGCGATCAATACTAGAGAAGTAGCTCTCGGTGCTGCAGCAATGACAAGTGTATTGTATTTAATGGACAATAATTAGTACCTATATAGAGGTTGAGTTATTGACTATTTGGTGACTAAATAATCAATAACTTATCTACCTTTACACACTTAAATAAAGTGCAATGTTATCCTCCTACACCAAAGAATTTCGATATACGCTAAAGTTAGCGACACCAGTTATCTTAGGAATGTTGGGGCACACTTTTGTAGGCTTAGTAGATAATATAATGGTAGGGCAATTAGGTGCTACCGAGCTGGCAGCGGTGTCTTTGGGTAATAGTTTTGCTTTTATAGCAATGGGATTAGGTATTGGTTTTTCTACAGCAATCACTCCTCTTGTAGCTGAAGCGGATGCTGCAAAAGATTTTGTAAAAGGAAAATCAATATATAAACACGGTCTGTTTTTATGTACCACATTAGGGGTGCTATTGTTTGGCATTATTTGGGTAGCAAAACCATTATTGTATGCAATGAATCAGCCTCCAGCAGTAGTGGATTTGGCAGTTCCGTATTTAAATCTAATTGCGTTTTCATTGATTCCCTTACTTATTTTTCAGGGATTGAAACAATTTTCTGACGGGTTATCGATAACCACCTATCCGATGTACGCGACACTTATAGGAAACCTTGTTAATATTATCCTCAATTACATATTGATCTTTGGGAAATTTGGGTTTCCTGCATTGGGTATCGTTGGAGCAGCAATAGGCACTGTCGTTTCTCGTGTTATGATGGTATTGATCTTATGGGTATGGTTACGAAAAAGTAACCGATCCAAAATGTATGTTTCTGCTATTCAGTTTTTTAAATTGGACTATGACATGCTTCTAGATATTATTGCGCTAGGGCTTCCTTCGGCATTACAAATGCTATTTGAAGTTGCCATATTCACTTCTGCCATTTGGCTTTCCGGTATTTTAGGAACGAATCCTCAAGCCGCAAATCAGATCGCACTTAATCTATCATCCATGACTTTTATGGTTGCTATGGGGCTCAGTGTAGCTGCAATGATACGTGTAGGCAACCAGAAAGGACTTCAACAATTTTCAGAACTGAGGCGTATTGCTTTTTCTATTGTATTGTTGACATTCGGAATTGAAATTATTTTTGCACTATTATTTGTTATTTTTCATGATACATTGCCTCATTTATATCTAAATGTGGGGCATCCAGAACAGCTTCAAGATACCACAGCAGTACTTTCAATAGCCGCAGATTTATTGTTAGTATCCGCTTTATTTCAAATTTCAGATGGGATACAAGTGGTTGTTTTAGGAGCGTTACGTGGGTTACAAGATGTATGGATTCCAATGGGGATTACATTTATAGCCTATTGGATTGTAGGATTTCCGATATCGTATTATTTGGGCTTATATACCGAATATAAAAGTATAGGCATCTGGATTGGATTATTAGCAGGATTAACCACCGCTGCGATATTACTATTTATACGATTTAATTATCTTAGTAAAAAGATGATTAGAGATGCTGTTGTTTTAGTTGATGGTTGATGGTTGCCAGTTGATGGTAGTTGTTGGGTTTAAAAAAATATACAATTCAGAATTTTGAATACCGGTTTTAGTCTAGTCTTGATTCTTGTTTCAATACTTCGGGACTATTTTGAAATTTACAGCTACTAAATAGTTAATCTTTTCAATCGTAACTCGTATCTCAAATGGGTTTTAAGGATCACTCTTTTCTTGTCACTTGTTGGTCACATTACTATAAACGTATATCCCGATATTGGTTATTTGTCTGGATTCTTGTTTCTAGTTGTCTAGTACCTAATAAAGTAAACGGTCTCTTATTTATGTTTAAAAAGTTCAAAATAATTCTTATATTTCAATCAAATATAAATCCCATGAAACCCTTATTACCTACAGTTTATACCATACTCTTTTTATGCATATTTGCAATTTCATATCAGGGCAATAGTCAGAATTTGATTCCTAACCCTAGTTTTGAAGTTGTAAACACTAAAGCAAAAATCTTATCTCATGAGATGCAAAATTTTGGAGTAGTCTCCGAATGGACACCGGTAATCAATTCACCTGATTTGCATCACCCTTTTTTGAAAACTATAGAATTTAGACATAAAGCACCTAGTTTTTTAGGTCAATTTGGAGCACAAGAGCCTCGGACAGGAAAAGGAAAGATAGGAATGTATATTTCTGGGGGGTCGTATAAAGAAGGCGTGATTAGTACATTGAAACAGCCATTGCGACAAGGTAAATATTATTATTATCATATGTATGTTTCCTTGGGAGAAGGTAATAATACAGGTTGTACATCTTCTATAGGTGCGTATTTTACGGCTAGAGTACCTAAGATAAGACCGACGACCAAACTACCATTGCACATTACGTCATCTGATATGATTTGTGATACTGAAAATTGGACAAAGGTATGCGGAGTGTATAAAGCGAAAGGGACAGAGAAATACATTTCTGTAGGGTACTTTTCGGATAGCCCTAAAGGAAAATCAGTGGATAACGAGAATTTTACAGGAGCGTATTATTTTATAGATGATTTGATGTTAATGGAGTTGCAAACTCCTAAAAACTTAATACCAGAAAATATTTGTACCATGGTATTGGAGTTTACCGATGTTGAGTATTTGATCGGGGAGAGTGAAGTTTATCCTGAAATAGCAAAAGCCTTAGATGATTATATTCAATATTTGAAAATATTTAAAGTAAACACTGTGAAAATTACAGGGTATGCCGATGATGGAGGTTCTGAATTTGAGAACGAAATTATGGCATCTGCACGGGTACAAAATGTACAGCAGTATTTTATAGAAAAAGGAATTCCAGAAACCTTGATTACAATTGTAGCTCCCCAAGAAGCAGACGTGCCTACAGAAAACCCAGAAGGTGGAATAATGAAAGTGAGTATTGATATCGAATAGGATAGCGTATCAATGGTATTGTAAATGATTTTTAAAAGTGTTCTTTAGGTGTAATGAAGAAGGAACTATAAAAATAGAATCATTACACTATATTTTTATGACACTATCCCGTAAAGTGTGTAAGTTAAAAAAAACGGGTTTATATATATATTTAAAGTCTGACTCTTTTTTCATAGATCGCCAGAAACTGATTTTTTATATTTCATATACATCCAAAACTCATCATTTTTCTTTTGAGCAAATTCAAACATAAAATGGTATAAGTTGTTGATAATCTTGTTTTGTAGTTAGGCACTCTGTTAGACCTACTAGGTTTCCGAAACCTAGTAGGTCTGAATCACAAAGTCATGATGCAACTTTGAATCAAGAACAATTATTTTTTTGTCATGTACTCAAAGGTTTTACTGTAAGTAAATACGATATATTACGACCTTTTATGTACAACAAACATTAATAGGACACAGATATGAGCGCGATTTGGTTTTTTGAAGATACAGATCTTTTTAAAGTGCTATGTCCTCATAAATTTAAGAAGTACAAAAAAGACCACGAAACGGATACGTATAAAAAACAAGATTATATTTATTTTGAAGAGGATGCTGCGAACAAAGTATACCTTATCGAGAAAGGAAAGGTGAAAATTGGATACTATTCGGAGGATGGTAAGGAGATGGTAAAAGCGATATTAACTAAGGGTGAAATCTTTGGAGAAAAAGCAATTTTAGGAGAGTATAAGCGTACAGAGTTTGCGCAATCTGTTGATAATACTACATTTATATGCCCTATTGGAGTAGATACAATGCATGCCCTTATGAGGGATAATCAAACCTTCAGTCTTAAGATATATAAGTTTATTGGATTGCGCTTCAGGCGTTTGGAAAGAAGACTACAATCATTATTGTTTAAAGATACCAAAACACGATTATTAGAATTTTTTAATGAGCTGAAAGAGGACTATGGATATTGTTGTCCTAAAACTGGTGATATGGTAATTCAGCATCCGTATACTCAAAAAGATATAGCAAACCTTATAGGTGCTTCTCGTCCGACATTAAACATTTTGATGAACGAATTAAAAGAATCAAATATTATTGATTTTAATAGAAAAGAAATCCGTTTAAAGCAAGTCGCATAGTAGTACGAAGTACGATTTTAGAAGTGGGAAGTTAGAAGTGAAAAAAATGTACTTCCCTGAATAGTGTTGACTGTTTTTAGGTTAGTTGATCGTTTTTTTTATTTTGATACTTGATACTTGATACTTGATACCTGATACCTGATACCTGATACCTGAAACCTGAAACCTAAATTAGAATACAGAAGTTAAGGTTTATTTTGAAAACTAAGAACTATAGTCTTATTTTTATAAAAAAAGGAGTAGTGTTAGATAGCTAACATTTTAAACCTAAATTTCAAATTACTTTTACCCAGTATTAATCTATAAATAAAATAAAATGTTTAAGAAAACAATAGTAGGGGTATTGGCTATAGGGGCAATAGTAGCATCTTGTAATAACGATGATGATGCTGGAAGTCCAAGCGTGAATTCTGATTTAACATTAGAGCTTAGTGGTTTAGAAGCTTTGGGTACAGGATATGTATATGAAGGTTGGATTGTTGTTCCCGGCGAAACAGTACCTGTGAGTACTGGGGTTTTTACGAGTGTTACTTTTCCACAAACATACGCTGTAGATAAAGAACAATTAGATTCAGCAACGGCTTTTGTGTTGACGATTGAGCCTGCGGGAGAAACAGGAGAAGCAGCGGCAGCTCCTTCAAACACAAAATTATTAAAAGCAGATTTTGGAACAACTAATATTGCAAATGTAGGTGTAGATCCTATTAGTATTGAAGGGGATTTTGCAGATGCAGCAGGAAATTTCTTTTTAAGAGCTCCAACAGATGAGGCGCTAGGAACAGTAAATAATGGAAATGATGAAAATGGAGTATGGTTTGGATTGCCAGGGACACCTCCAGTAGCCAGTTTAGTGTTGCCAAAATTAGATACAGGTTGGAAGTATGAAGGTTGGGTAGTTGACGGGAAGGAACTGATATCAACAGGTACATTTACTATGGTGAATACTGCCGATGATAATGCAGGTGCTGCCGATGGATTTAGCGAAACAGCTTTTGATGGCCCTCCATTGCCAGGAGAAGATTTCTTTAGAAATGCCCCTGAAGGCGTTACTTTTCCATTAGATGTTCGTGGAAAAGCGGTAATAATTTCAGTAGAGCCATTTCCAGATGATTCTGCTGCTCCATTTGTGTTAAAACCTTTATCAGGTATAGCGGGCATGGATACTGCACCTGCTAATTATCCATTTGAGTATAGTAGTAGTACTTTTCCTTCGGGAACAGTTACGCGATAACACTACCATATTTTAATAATGAACTCATTGTGGAGCTACAAAATTTGCAGCTCCACAATTATTTATAGTACATTTGAGTTTTAAACATGTATCATGAAATTCAATAAAAAAAACATATATAATCTGTTATTTGTACTCTTATTGGTCTTGTTTTTTATTCCAAGTACCAGAGGGTTGATGCAAATAGGATTAACGAGAATTTTTTCTTTTAGTCCTAGTGTCGTAAAGGCAGAAGCACGTCAAAAAGTACAATCATACGATTGGAAGCTACATGGTGTAAACACCACAAGTACAAATTTTAGCAGTGCAAAAAATAAAGTAGTATTAATTAACTATTGGGCAACATGGTGTCCTCCATGTATCGCAGAAATGCCATCATTACAAAAGTTATATGATGTATATAAAGAGGATGTTGTTTTTCTTTTTGTAACTACAGATGATGACCCCGAATTGTTTAAGTTTATGGAAGATAAAGGGTATACATTTCCTGTATACCGATCAGTATCGGACTATCCAAAACCATTTATAGCATCCGGTATTCCTGCTACTTATTTACTAGATAAAGAAGGGAATATTGTTATTGATAAAGTAGGTGCTGCCGATTGGCATACGGCATCGGTGCGAGAAACAATAGATGCATTATTAGAATAGAAACACAAGATGTTGTGTTTCAAACAGTATGGATATTGCGTCTCGAACAAAATGTTGTGAATCTATTTAAAATATTTAAAAGGAACCCAAAGCATTCCAAAACATTCTCCTTGCTGTTTTTTTATGTTTTTGTGATGAATTTTGTGTGCTCTTCGAAGTCCCTTTGCATATATATTAGTGGTATTTCGAAAGAATTTAAAGCGTTGATGAATAAATAAATCATGTACTACAAAATAAGTAATTCCATAGGCTAAAATTCCAAAACCAATAGGCTCTCCAACCCAAAAAGTGTAGTCATCATGCAGCATGATACACCGCATACTGATCAAGGCATAAAAAATAAAAAAGAGATCATTTCGTTCCCACCAACTGCTGCGTTTTTTATAATGATGATCTTTGTGTAACAACCACAAAAAGCCATGCATAATGTATTTATGCGTAAACCAAGCCATGAATTCCATAATGCAAAATGCACTTAGAAAGATCAATATTTGGATAGTCGTCCGCATTTTTTTAAATGATAAATAATGATTAAGTACGCTAAATTAAATGCAATCTGTAATCAACATATGATTTGGCAAGTACTCCAAATTTTTGATAATTAGGAACTCTAATTCTAGCATTTTTGATATCTAAAGAAGGGGTTTCTTTAAGTTTATTTAATAATTTATTGTAATATTTATAAGCAGTATACACACCAAACTTAGCTTCAATAGGCAACTTATGAATACCTTCTAAACCTTTTGCAAAATCCTCTTCTATTTCGCTAATTATTATAGATTTAGACTCTTCGTTTAATTCGTTTAGATCCGTGTTTGGGAAATAACTTCGACTTAAATCTTCAAAATCAGCTTTTAAGTCTCTTAAAAAATTCACTTTTTGAAAGGCAGACCCTAAACGCATCGCGCTACCCTTAAGTTTATCATAAGCATCCTTATCTCCATTAACAAACACTTTAAGACACATTAAACCAACAACATCAGCAGAGCCATAGATGTAGTCTTTATATTCTTGATCGGTAAGGTATTTGGTTTTATGAAGATCTAAACGCATACTTTTCATAAAAGCTTCATAAAGCACAGCAGGAATTTTATACTGATGTACTGTGTGCTGAAAAGCATTTAATATCGGATTGAGACTGATTTTTTGATCAATCGCTTTATACATATCTTGTTCAAAATCATTGAAAAGTGTTTCCTTGTCATATCCATGAAAAGTGTCCACGATTTCATCTGCAAAACGAACAAATCCATAGATGTTGTAAATGTCTTGTCGAATACTGTCGGATAACATCTTAGTTGCTAAAGAGAACGAGGTACTATACGAAGTAGTAACGATTTTACTACAGCTGTATGATACGGTATCAAAAATAGTTTTCATCTGTTCTTTTTTATTATAATTATGAGTTATATCTACGTGTTTGTTACTAAAACAAGTAGTATCATTTTAAAATAACAGTATCATGTAAGTGCTACCGTATTCGATTGTGCTGTGTTTCTATTTTTAAACTGAGCGTCAATAAGACCTGCAACTAATTTACCAGAAATTAAGGATGGAGGAACTCCAGGGCCTGGTACTGTAAGTTGTCCAGTAAAAAATAAATTAGAAACTTTTTTACTCTTTAATTTTGGTCGTAAAAATGCGGTTTGAAACAATGTATTCGCCATTCCATAAGCATTTCCTTTATACGAGTTATATTCACTTATAAAATCATTTACACAAAAGGATTCCTTAAAGATAATATTATTTTGAACATTTTGATGTGTTAAGGCCTCAAAACGTGTAATGATCTTTTTGAAATAAAGTTCTCGCAATGCGGCAGTATCCTCTAAGCCTGGTGCTAATGGAATTAAGAAAAAGCCATTTTCGCAACCTTCAGGAGCAGTTCCAGAGTCAGTTACTGAAGTGAAATTGGCATAAAATAAGGGGTCGTTAGGCCATTTAGGAGATTCGTAAATATCTTTTGCATGCGCATCAAAATCAGAATCAAAAAATAGATTGTGATGTTCGACGTTTTGTAATTTCTTGTCAAATCCTACATAAAATAATAATGAAGATGGAGCAAAAGTTTTCTTTTCCCAATACGATTCAGAATATTGTCGGTACGATTTAGGAAGTAAACTTTCTCCATGGTGATAATCTGCACCGCATAATACAATATCAGCGGGTACTTCTTTATCCTGTATTTGCACACCGGTACAAACTCCTTTAGCGACACTAATATGTTGCACTGGTGCATTGGTTTGGATGGTTACTCCAAGGGATTTTGCTAATTTCTCCATTCCTAAAATCACATTGTACATGCCACCCTTGGGATGCCAAGTACCTAATCCAAAATCAGCATAATTCATAAAACTATAAAAAGCAGGAGTATCGCTAGGTTTTGCACCTAAAAATAGCACTGGAAATTCTAGAATCTGTATTAATTTAGGGTTCGTGAAGGCTTTGCGAACATCTTTAGATATTGTACTGAAAAATTGTCCTACACGACTAATTGTTTCTTTAGTAATTAGTTCTAATGGCGATACCCCTGGACGATATACTAATTTTTTGATCGCAATATCATAATTGTTTTTAGCGGTATCAATAAATTCCTTCAATTGTACAGCGCTCCCTTTTTCTTCACGTTCAAAAGCTGCGTATATCTTTTCTATAGTATCCTCAATATCAATATGGGTTTTATCATTGAAAAATACACGATATGCAGGGTTTAGTTTTTCTAACGTATAAAAATGATCCACTGAAGTACCAAAATCATTAAAAAAACTTTCAAAGACATCTGGCATCCAATACCAAGACGGACCGATATCAAATGTAAATCCTTCTTTGTGCAATTGTCTGGCTCTTCCTCCAATCGTATCATTTTTTTCGGCAATGTGGACATCATATCCAGATTGAGCAAGATAACATGCTGCGGATAGGGATGAAAACCCAGATCCTATGATAACAATTTTTTTAGGCATACTATAAATGATGAATTAATTCTTCAAGAGAAGAAAAGAATTTATGATTTGACACTGTAGTATTCGTTAGATCCATAACTTGCTTTCCGAAAATCCAAAATTCATTTTGTGGACAATATGCCTTAAACGCTTTGAGGTACGAATTGATTTTATCTTTTTCTGGTTGTACTGTGAAATACGACACAAAAGTTGTTTGTTCATGAAATGTAACTAAACCTTTTAGATTGTCTAAAGGGATACTAGCCCCCAAATATACAGTTTGATACCCACTTAATAAAATTTCGTAATTGATAAATAATAAGCCTAGATCATGAATTTCATTTTTGGGTAAAAATAACACAAATGCTTTATCCGTTTTAGCCGGTTCCTGTTGTTGTAATTTCTCAATATTAACTAGCAATTTTTGCTTGATTAAACTGGATATAAAATGTTCGTGAGCAGGGTCAATAGTGTTGGTTTGCCATAGCATTCCTATTTCATTTAATAAAGGAATGAAAACATCATAAAAAACTTGACGAAAAGTAGTATTGGCAATTAACCCGTCGTAGGTTTTTAAAAATAAATTGAGGTCATAATTAAGAGTAGCGAGCTTAAAAGAATTAATTGCTTGAGTATTGGTGCTTTTATTAGAAACAATACTGCGGATGTAACTAGCAATCTCTTCCTCATTTAATTTTGAGATTCTTGAAATCTTATACCCACTGTTTACTAAATATGTAACGTTAAGTAGTTTCTGTAGATTTTGTAAAGAGTATGTTCTAATATTGGTATCTGTTCGTTTGGGGGTTAATAGATTATATCTTTTTTCCCAAATGCGAATAGTATGCGCTTTGATACCACAAATATTTTCTAAATCTTTTATGCTAAAGGAGTGGTTTATTTTGTTCACCTTTTTTTTGTTAGGGTTAAACAAAAATAGTAAAAAACAAATAGGATCACTATTATTTTTAATAAAATTATGGGGAAGTCGTTTCTGTTTTTAAATCTACTTTTAAAATTTAAGCTAGGTAAAGCCGTTTTTAAGTCCAATGAAATATGTTATTTTTAACCTATTAAAGCGGGTTCAATTGCTATTAATACTTAAATATGAATTAAAAGGAGATACACATTTTGTCACCGTATACAAAACTCGTACTTTTGCGCTTTCAACATTAAGAAAATTAACATTATAATGCCAAATACACAACAATTAGAAGATTTTGTGACGCAAGTGCGTAGAGATATTATACGTCAGGTACACAAAGTAAACTCAGGACATCCAGGGGGTTCTCTGGGCTGTGCAGAATTTTTTGTTTCTTTATATCAAGAGATCATGGACAGAAATGATGGTTTTGATATGGATGGAAGAGGAGAGGATCTTTTTTTCTTATCTAATGGACACATTTCTCCGGTATACTATAGTGTATTGGCGCGTAGCGGTTATTTTCCAGTAGAAGAACTGAATACGTTTCGATTAATTAATAGTCGCCTTCAGGGGCATCCTACTACGCATGAGGGGTTGCCAGGGATTAGAATTGCATCGGGTTCTTTAGGTCAAGGAATGTCTGTAGCTATAGGATCTGCATTGAGTAAAAAGTTAAATGGAGAGGATCATCTTGTCTATAGTTTACATGGTGATGGAGAATTACAAGAAGGTCAGATTTGGGAAGCAGCAATGTATGCGGCAGGAAAGAAGGTAGATAATTTAATTTCTACTATCGATTATAACGGTCAGCAGATTGATGGATCTACCGATGATGTATTGCCTATGGGAGATCTAAAAGCAAAGTTTGAAGCATTTGGATGGGATGTATTAGAAATTAAAGAAGGAAATAGCATTCCTGCTGTAGTAGCTGGGTTAAAAGAAGCTAAAAGCAGAACAGGAAAAGGAAAGCCAGTATGTGTATTACTCCATACCGTAATGGGGAATGGTATCGATTTTATGATGCATACTCATGCATGGCACGGAAAAGCACCTAATGATGAACAATTGGCAATTGGACTAGCTCAAAATCTGGAAACATTAGGAGATTATTAACCTTTTTTAACCTAATCATAGAGGTTATCATGTATTTACAATTTAGAATTTAGACAGAATGAAAACATATACATATACAGAAAAAAAGGACACACGTTCTGGATTTGGAGCAGGTTTAGCTGAGTTAGGAAAAACCAATGAAAATGTAGTAGCATTATGTGCAGATCTTATCGGTTCTTTAAAAATGGATGAGTTTATTAAAAACAATCCAGAGCGATTCTTTCAAATAGGAATTGCTGAAGCGAATATGATGGGGATTGCTGCGGGTTTAACTATCGGAGGTAAAATACCGTTTACAGGAACATTTGCTAATTTTTCTACAGGAAGAGTATACGATCAAATTCGTCAATCCATAGCATACAGTAATAAAAATGTAAAAATATGTGCATCTCATGCTGGATTAACATTAGGAGAAGATGGAGCGACTCACCAAATATTAGAAGATATTGGGCTAATGAAAATGTTACCAGGAATGACAGTGATCAATCCTTGTGATTATAATCAAACGAAAGCAGCAACTATTGCAATTGCTGAGTTTGAAGGTCCTGTATATTTGCGTTTCGGAAGACCATCAGTGCCTATTTTTACGCCAGATGATCAGAAATTCGAGATTGGTAAAGCAGTACAATTACAAGAAGGTGCTGATGTAACTATTATTGCTACTGGACATTTGGTATGGGAATCATTACTAGCCGCAGAAACGTTGTATGCACAAGGGATTAGTGCCGATGTGATTAATATTCATACCATCAAACCTTTAGATGATGAAGCCATTTTAAAATCAGTGCGAAAAACAGGTTGTGTAGTAACTGCTGAAGAACACAATGTATTAGGAGGATTAGGAGAAAGTGTAGCACGCGTTTTAGGGCAACAACATCCAACACCACAAGAGTTTGTTGGAACTAATGATACTTTTGGAGAGAGTGGAACACCAGCACAATTGATGGAAAAATACGGACTGAATGCTGACGCTGTCGTAAAAGCAGTACAAAAAGTAATCAAAAGAAAGTAAGAGATAGTATTCAGTACAGAGTAATGAGTACAGAGTATTAAGTACAACGTACAATTCTTAATACTCTGTACTGAATACTTAATACTATTTCATAATCTGCCCAAATTGTGTTTTCATCTTCCATTTAATAATCGTTGCGGCGGTTAATATGCCACTAGCCATTGCACCACCAAGACCAACTAAAGTAATGTCTTGACCGGTAAGAAATAATCCTTTGATGCTAGTTTTGGGACGTAATGCTGCCGATTTAAAACGTTCTGGAGTATGACTTAATCCATAGATTTCTCCACGCTGATATCCGCTAAATTTTTGTGTGCTTACAGGAGTAGATACTTCCAAATGCGTGATGTGATCTTCTATATGCGGAAACTGTTGGAGTAGGACCTGTAATGCCTTATCCTTAAATGCGCTTTTCATCGCATCATAGGTTTCTCCTCTATTCATCCACGGCGCAGTAGCATAGGGCTCAAAATCGGTATATCGAGCACTTCCAATCACTTGGATAGTTGCCGTGTCTGGGTGTTTTGAATTCCATAAACTATCCTTGGCAGAAGGAAAGGAAATATAGGCAAAGCCTAGTGCGTTTTTAGTAAGAGGACGTCGTATTACAGCTTCGATATCTTCATCTGCATACCACCAGATGTTATGTTTAGGCAATTGCAGACTTTTATCATCTTTATTCAATCCTACATACAAACATAAATGAGCAGTAGAGGCCGGTATTTTTTGTAACTTTTGATAAGCAACAGGAACATGTTTTGGTTCCAATAATCGTTGAAATGTATTGTGTATTCCTGCATTACTAATGACATTAGCACAGGAGTATTTTTTGCCATTAATACTGATCCCCTGTACTTTTCGTTCTGAAACTAAAATCTTTTCTACAGTCGCATTGATATAGGTTGAAACTCCCAGCGTATGTAAATGATCAAGAATCGTTTCATGAACTCTATTTGCTCCACCTCTAGGGTAATACGCCCCTTCCATAAAATGATTAATGACAATGGCATGTGCTGCAAAACTGCTTTCCTGAGGTGGTAAGCCATAGTTGCCACACTGCGCGCACAAAGCAGCGATCAATTCTGTGTTTTTTGTTAAGGAAGATAATACTTCATGAGTGGTCTTTTTTGCAATAGGGCGGTATACGCGTCTGAGAATAGGAGCTAAGGTGTGTTTTAAGAGCCCAGGTAGCATTTTTTGAATAAAATAAAACACACTTTTCTTAGCCGCTTTTTGAAGCAATTGGATATACCCATCTATCGCACCTTTATCTTCAGGAAAATAATCATGAAACTGTTGTCTGAAATTTTCGAGACCAGAAACAAATTCGAATTTTCTTCCATTAATGTACGCAACATCATAAGGGTCTCCTATGGCATCCCATTGTAATTGTCCATCTGAGAGGTAATCGAAGATGTGTCGCAATTGAGAATCCTCGTCCATATTACCTACATAGTGTACTCCAACATCCCATGTCAATCCTTTTTTTCTATTGAAGGTATGCGTAAATCCACCAGGAACATAATGCTGCTCTAAGATCACCACTTTTTTACCCGCTTTAGCTAAAAAAACAGCAGTACATAACCCTCCAATTCCAGAACCAATAATAACATAAGTATCATCAGTAAATGTGATTTCAGGGTTGAATTTTGAGTACGATTTTTGGATCATATAAAACAAATATAGATTTTCAAATGTACAGAAATAATCCGAAGAGACGCAATATTTTGCGTCTGCCCAAGAATAAGAAGAGCCGCAAGATATTGCGGCTATACATGTGATATTTATGTATCTTTAATGAAGAAAAATCATAAGAATCATGAAACGAGTGTGGCAAATAGGAATCGTTATTATTAGTCTTGTTGTTATTGGGTTTGTAGG
Source organism: uncultured Aquimarina sp. (assembly GCA_937951135.1). Lineage (GTDB taxonomy): Bacteria > Bacteroidota > Bacteroidia > Flavobacteriales > Flavobacteriaceae > Aquimarina. Next base: position 38,969 of record CALFCI010000020.1, read on the forward strand.
GATGCAGGTTTTAAAATATATGACGAAAAGGCATAGCCCGGAAGAAACAGTACTGCATACGTCTGGAGCTACTAATTTCAAGGTGTTTTATAATAGACCTTATAAAAAAGGAAGGCGTGTTTTTGGAGGGCTTGTCCCTTTCGGTAAAGTTTGGAATGTAGGATTTGATGAAGCGACACTATTTACTACGGATAAAGATATTATGATCGATGGTACTCTGTTGAAAACAGGCACCTATACGTTGTGGGCAATTCCAAATCCTAATTCCTGGAAAATAATTTTTAATAGTAAAGTATATGATTCAGGTTTGTTTGGGGATGATAGTCCTAAATACGATCCAAAGTATGATGTATTAAAGGTAGAAAAACCAGTACTACCTTTATTAAATTCGATAGCACAATTTTCAATTTATTTTGAGAATGCTAATGGGTTTACTTTATTGTATTTGGCTTGGGATACTGTAGCCATTGCGATACCAATAACAGCTATTGAGGGTTCAGAATTATGAATATATAACTAGAATAACGAATAAATCTAAGTACATGAAAAAAATAATGATTTGATGTTCATGAAGATAAATAGAGTTATAGGAGAAAAAGAATAACCTTTTTTAGTCCTGGTTCTTGTCTCTTGATTCTTAAATTATTACAATAGATGATGTGCTCAAAAAAGCTATTTAATTAGTCGTTTTTAGCTATTTCCTAATTTTTGTCTTGTACTAAACGAATAAATTACAGATGTCATTACCATTACATATTAATCCAAATGCAATAGTTCAATGTAAAGCATTGCAACGGCAACCATTATCGGTAACAGAGATGGTAACGGCAATTCGGGGTCAAAACCGAACCGTATTAAGTCAAGCGATAACTTTATTAGAAAGTACACAAGTAGACCATGTTCAAAAAGCAGAACAGCTCATAGCGCAGTGTATACAATTTTATACAGATAAAACGATTAGAATAGGGATCACAGGCGCACCTGGCGTTGGAAAAAGTACATTTATTGAGGTATTTACAAAACAATTAGTAGCGCAAGGCAAGCAGGTTGCAATTTTAGCTATAGACCCCAGTAGTACCGTTTCTGGTGGAAGTATTTTAGGAGATAAAACGAGGATGGGGTCTTTGGTATCCTCACCACAAGTATTTATTCGTCCGTCACCTTCAGGAGCACTATTGGGAGGAGTTGCACGCCAAACAAGAGAAGCCATAGTGTTATGCGAAACTGCAGGTTTTGATGTGGTTTTAATTGAGACTGTAGGCGTAGGGCAAAGCGAAACTACAGTACGCAGTATGGTAGATTTCTTTTTGTTATTGCAATTGGCAGGCGCAGGCGATGCCTTGCAAGGGATCAAAAGAGGAATTATGGAGATGGCAGATGCTGTGGTGGTCACTAAAGCAGATGGTAGTACTACGGAAATCGCAATGAATGCCGCTCAAATGTTGGCACAGGTGATGCATGTATACCCGGCACCTCCAAGTGGTCATTTGCCAAGTGTGTTAACGTGTAGCGCTAAAGATAATACCGGAATTGATACGATTTGGGATGCTATTCAAAAGTACCTCACAGTAACCCGGTCGAATGGTTTTTTCGAAACACAACGGACAGAACAACAACAGTTTTGGTTGTATCAAACTATAGAAGAGCAATTAAAACAACAATTTTATTCAGACCCAGCAATTCAAAAAGCACTACCAAAGCAATTGAAAGCTATTCAACAAGCAAAAAGCACTCCTTTTGCCGCAGCTCAATATTTGTTGGGACTAAAAAAAGGCTAGTCGACATGCGGCATTAGCCTGAGTTCGATTGCTAAAAATCTGTTTTCCAAATGTTTAATTGTATTTTTGATTCCTTCTCCCAAAGGGAGAGGAAGTTTATTCTTCTGATTTATCGTAGCTTAGGGGTTATTTTAAATCGAAATCAGGCCATTAGTACTAGGCAGTAGGTTTATGATCAACAAACAACTGACAACCATCAACTAAAAATGGTATTACACCACAGTAGCAGTCAAGTCTTCTTGATGAGGTGCCATCATTGTTTTAATATCTTTAAGAAGTTCAATAGAAGCTTCAATCTCTGATTTTCGAATGGCAACACTTTCAATGTTGAACCCTATCGGAATACCTTTAGCAGAGCTAAAATCAATCAGTTCTTGTGCAATAGTTTTACATATCGAAATAGAAGTATCCAAGATGTCATCTGAGTGCAATAAATCATTACGAAGCCATTTAGGAATATCAATACCCAGCCATTCCATAAATTGTAAGGTCTTTAAAGAACCGCAAGGGGTAAGGGTGAAAATAATAGGCACCATGTTTTTTTGCTGATCCGCAGCCCAATAGTAATAATCAGAAAGAAAATTTTTAGCACTATCAATATTGTATACACATTGTGAAATAAAAAAACGGCAACCTTTATCCATTTTGTTAAAAACACGAAGGTGTTCATCTCCCTTTTTGAGGTGACGTTCCGGTATCGTAACGCCTCCTAGAGTAAACGATGTATCGGTATTGCTTTGTAACGTATAGGCATCTTGTAAAGACAGTGATGTATGCTGTTGCTGTGATGGAGCACCTACAAATACGGTATAGTCTATGGCGGTATTAGATGCCGAAAGCCAGTCTGTAAAACTAGCTTTGGTGAACTTCCCAATACTTTGATAAATGATTTTTGGAATCGCTAGTTCTTTAAGATAGGTAGCGCTATAATGCTCTGGTGATACCGTTTGTAAAAAAGGAAAAGGTCTCGGCATATCTGTTCTAGACGATTCATCTTGAATGTCATATAATACTAAGGCGTCAATACCAATATCTTTAAGTCTTTGGATTTGCGTATTGGCAATATGTTGAATCTTCTCTGTCGGAGTACTTTGTTTTGGAGGTGTGAGTCCGTAACATAAAATTCCGGTAGTTGCAGTTTTGATTTTATGTGCTAACATATTGTTTTGTTGTTATTTTAGAAATACGATATTAAGATGCTGTAGCGTATTTTGTAATTAAGAATTGGTGTAATTTATAAGTCCCATAACCAAGTCCCATGCCGATAATGATTCCGGTAATAATATCTCCAGGATAATGCACGCCTACATAAATGCGACTATAACTCACAATAAGCGACCATAGGATCATAAACGGAAAAAGGGACTTGAGCTGTTTTTTAAAAACTAAACCTGTGAAAAAGGCTAATGCCATAGAGCTCGCTGCATGCGCAGAAAAATAACCATGTCGGCCACAATGATGGGCCAACATACGCGTGTATTCGCCAATACCAGCAGTTCGACAAGGACGAGTCCTGCGAAATAAGACGTTTTTGAATAGATTAGATAATTGATCACTAGCAGCAATCATTAGTGCGACAACAACTAATGTAATAAGCGTTCCTCTGACTCCAAAACGTTTGTAAAACAAGAATAATAAGACAACGTATAAGGGGATTTGATAGAGCTTATGGGTCATAAATAACCAAAAATCATCCCAAGGCTTAGTTCCTAAATTGTTTAGAAATAGAAATATATCCTTATCAAGTTGAAGTATAGTTTCCATGTTTTAGTTGTCGGTTTTCGGTTGTCGGTTGTCAGTTGATTGTTGTCGGTTAGTTCGCCTTAGTTTCATTTGTCAATACTGTTGCTATTGATAACAGCTCTAAAGGTTCGATAGCTTATCAAAAAAACTAAATACTAAGTACTCTTATCTCAATACTTACTCTTCATACTGTTCAATCTCACGATCATAAAAATCATTAGCGGCTTGAAATAATGTTTCCGCTTCTTGCAATAATTCTTCTTGTTCACTTTTATCAAACTCCTCAAACCATTCTACATCATCGGTAGCAAGGTCGATAATAAACCTAGGGAAATCGGTGTGTATGATAAAAATAGCATCAGGATAATCAGTGTTATCCCCTAATAAAAACTTTGGAAATTCCATAGGTGTCAGTATATATCAGTCAAAAATTGATGGTAAAAATACAGCTCTTTTTTTAGTTTTGTTGCGTAAAATGAGGTAAACTAATTTGGTTGTCTGTTGATCGTTTTTTAGCAGTACCATGAAAACCCTACTTCGTACTTCATACTTTTTACTTTGTACTTCTGATATGGTTGTCAGTTGATAGTTTGTAATCGTAACTTTAAAACGTTAACTCGTACTTCAAATATAACAGTTAGCTTTTAGCCGCTAGCGATTTGCTTTTTTCTTACTTGTTTTAACTTCCCACCTTGTACTTCGTACTTAATACTTTGTACTCTCCTTACTATACACACTTCACCCCACTACCTTCATTCATTTTCCAATTGCGCTCGATATAGTCCAAGATTGGCTTTGGTCTTAGCGTCTAATTCAGGTTCCTGAATATCGCTATATGTTTTTAAAGTATCATATAGGATTTTTGCTACAATATAACGGGCTGTAGGTTTATCATCTGCAGGGATAACATACCAAGGTGCATGCGATAAAGAAGTAGCATTAATAGCATCTTGATAGCATTGTTGGTATTGATCCCATAGCTTACGCTCTTTTAAATCACCAGCAGAAAATTTCCAGTTTTTTTCCTTTTTCTCCAATCGACGCAGTAACCTGTTTTTTTGTTCCTCTTTAGATAAGTGTAGGTAAAACTTAAAAATCAACGTACCATTTTCAGCAATATGTTTTTCGAAATTTCGAATTTGTTCAAAACGTTTTTCCCAAAACGCATCGTTGACTTGAGATATATCCGTTACATCGGGTAAGTTTTCACCTAAAACGTACTCTGGGTGCACACGAGTGACTAAAACATTTTCATAATGCGTTCTGTTAAAAATCGAAAATCGTCCCCGTTGCGGTAAAGCAATATAATGTCGCCACAAATAATCATGTCCTTGTTCCAATTCGGTAGGCACTTTGAAGCTATGTACAACAATACCCCGAGTATTAAAATCTTTAAATACTTCGCGGATCAAACTATCCTTTCCAGAGGTGTCCATACCTTGTAAACATACAAGTACAGCGTATTTTCCATGTGCATATAAGGTGTCTTGGAGTTTGCCCAGTTTTTCTCGAGTCTGTTCTAAGGCTTTTTCAATTTTTTTTTCACTCTCTCCTAAATTATATGTAGTACTGCGATCTGATAATTGTTGATGCGCAATATTTTGCGTCTGTACTTTAAAATCTTCAGGAGTAATGGTATTCATGGGTTTAAGTTTTTATGGAGGTACAAAATGTTGAGGCGCAATATTTTGCGTCTATAATTATTGAGACCTTAGCTGTTATGCAGCTCCAATATACTAAAGCTAAATGAAAGATAATAGAAAAACCTGTGGAGGCTGTCTGAAAAGGTACTTTGAATTGTCAAACTGAGCTCGAAGTTTTTAAATATATGAATTTCAGTAATATTCGATAGGATCAGACTGACAAAATAAGTTGTTTCACCCTTTTCATACCGGCTCAACTTTTAGAAGAGTTGAGCTGTAAAATATTGCGTCTCAATACGTAAACTACCTCGGAGTACGCCCACGAGGCATCCAGCAGAAAAATAGCTTTCAGGTTTCGAGGTAAGCCAAGCAGAATTAAACGCTACAATGTGGATTAAAAAAACTTATCTTTGCTGCTTATCAAATAGAATATATGCAATTCGACCTTTTAACGAAAGACCCAGAGAGTAGTGCCAGAGCAGGTACTATAACTACAGATCATGGTATTATTGAAACTCCAATTTTTATGCCTGTAGGCACTGTAGGGACGGTAAAAGGAGTACATCAAAGAGAGTTAAAAAACGACATCAATCCTGATGTTATTTTAGGGAACACCTATCATTTATATTTAAGGCCTCAAACTTCAATTTTAGAAAAAGCAGGGGGATTACATAAATTCATGAATTGGGATCGAAGTATTCTTACCGATAGTGGAGGGTTTCAAGTATACTCATTATCCGATAATCGCAAGATTAAAGAAGAAGGTGTAAAGTTTAAGTCTCATATCGACGGTTCTTATCATGTGTTTACTCCAGAAAATGTAATGGAGATACAACGTACTATTGGAGCCGATATTATTATGGCTTTTGATGAGTGTACACCATATCCGTGTGATTATAATTATGCAAAGCGAAGCATGCATATGACACATCGTTGGTTAGACCGTTGTATGCAACATTTAGAAAAAGTACCAGTTAAGTATGGGTATGATCAGGCGTTCTTTCCTATTGTACAGGGAAGTACATATAAAGATTTAAGACGACAATCAGCAGAGTATATTGCCAATGTAGGTGCTTTTGGAAATGCGATTGGGGGATTGTCGGTAGGAGAACCCGCAGACGAAATGTATGAGATGACAGCCGTCGTAACCGAAGTTTTACCTGAAGATAAGCCAAGGTATCTTATGGGGGTTGGAACGCCTATTAATATCTTAGAAAATATCGCTTTGGGTATTGATATGTTTGATTGTGTAATGCCAACACGTAATGCACGTAATGGGATGTTGTTTACAGCACACGGGACGATCAATATTAAAAATGCAAAATGGAAAGATGATTTTTCGCCAATAGATGAAATGGCAATAACCTATGTAGATACAGATTATTCTAAAGCGTATTTGAAACATTTGTTTTCCGTAAACGAATTGTTAGGGAAGCAAATTGCAACCATACATAATTTAGGATTCTATTTGTGGTTGGTTCGTGAAGCAAGAAAACATATCTTAGCCGGAGACTTCTATACGTGGAAACAGATGATGGTAAAGCAAATGGATAAACGTTTGTAAGCATAGTGATGGATAAGAATCAAGATGATGAGAACCAAGAGTCAAGACTAGACGCTATATGATTTTATACTTAATAACCTGAGTTCGACGTAAGAAAATCACGTCAATTCGAGTGATTCGACGGAGGAGAATTGTATCGAGAATAGTGATTTTAGCCGTAAAAAAGCCAATCTCGATGCATTTTTTCTTCATTACATTACGAAAAAACACTCGATTTGACAACTTTTGAACTATTTTGGTTTACGTCGAACTCAGTCCATCAATGGGCGCGCCCATATTATCTATATTGATAAGAGCACAATACGCATATTTAGCTATTAGCTAAAATTTACTAGAAAATAATACCAAAAAAATGAATCGTTCTAACTAATTATTAATGAGACGAATACAGTTTAGTTATATGATAGGTTAATACTAAAATAAGTTTATACACAAACTAAGCTGTTTAAGCTACTTTATATGAAAATATTAGATTGGTACATATTAAAACGATACTTAGGAACATTTTTTGCAATGTTGCTGTTATTTGTGCCTATTGGTATTATTGTGGATCTTTCTGAAAAAATAGATAATATTTTAGAGCATAAAGTTCCATTTGATATTGTGCTTAATTATTATTTCGATTTCACCATTTATTTTGCGAATCTCTTATTTCCGATTTTTGTTTTTCTTTCTGTAATATGGTTTACCTCTAAACTAGCAAACCGTACAGAGATTATTGCTTTTTTGAGTTCTGGAGTTTCGTTTTGGCGATTTTTAAGACCTTATATTATAGGAGCGATACTAATTTGCATCGGTGCATTAGTATTGGGATTATTTTTAGCTCCAAAGGCAAGTCAGGGGTTTAATGAGTTTAAGTATTCTTATTTAAAAAAAGGTAAGAAGGTACAAGAGACCAGTAATGTATATCGACAATTACATGACAGTATCTTTTTATATGCTAATGATTTTAAACCTTCAGAAAAGTCAGCAACGCACTTTACGTTAGAGTATTTTGATGGGAATCGATTAGTAACTAAGATTTCGGCTAAAAAAATTAAATTTATAGCGAAAGACAGTACGTATCAATTGACTGATTTTGTAAAACGCAAGATTCTAGAAGACAGAGATATTATAGAAAGAGCAGCTATAAAAGATACCGTTTTGCCTTTTAATATCGATGAGTTTACCTCGGTAACTTATGTGGCAGAAACTTTAAACTATACCGAATTAAATGCCTTTATAAAAAAAGAAGAAAAGCGAGGATCTTCAGATATCAATAGGTATACTGTAGTCGCGTATAAACGGTGGAGTATTCCAGTTTCCGTATTTATCCTTACTATAATCGGAGTTGCGGTATCTTCAATGAAGCGAAGAGGAGGGATGGGTATAAATCTAGCCCTTGGAATTTCTTTGGTTTTTGTATTTGTGTTTTTAGATAAGGTATTAGGAACTTTAGCCAATCAATCTGATTTCTCACCATTAATAGCCGTTTGGTTTCCAAACGTTTTATTTTCAGGATTAGCAGTCTATCTATTGTATACTGCAAAGCGATAAATTAGACAGAATTTTGCGGCACTATCATTTTTTATAGCGCATCGCCATCATTTTTACCTTCCCAATCTCTACTTTACCAACTAAAGTTTTATATTTGTAGGCTAACCCTAGAAATAGAGAAACCTATTCTTGATATGGAATATTTAGATTTTGAAATGCCTATAAAAGAACTTGAAGAACAGTTTAATAAGGCATGTGCGATAGGAACAGAGAGTGATGTAGATGTTACGGATACCTGTAAGCAGATAGAGAAGAAGCTAAACGAAACAAAGAAAGAGATCTACAAAAACTTAACCGTATGGCAGCGCGTACAGTTATCTCGACACCCGTCTAGACCATATACATTGGATTATATTAACGCAATTTGTGGAAATTCTTTTTTAGAACTACATGGAGATCGTAATGTAAAGGATGATAAAGCAATGATTGGTGGTTTAGGGAAAATAGGAGATCAAAGTTTTATGTTCGTTGGGCAGCAAAAAGGATACAATACCAAAACAAGACAATATCGAAATTTTGGAATGGCAAACCCTGAGGGCTATAGAAAAGCGCTACGATTGATGAAAAGTGCAGAGAAGTTCAATATACCAGTAGTATGTCTTGTTGATACTCCAGGTGCATATCCAGGGTTAGAAGCAGAAGAGAGAGGGCAAGGAGAAGCAATTGCACACAATATCATAGAAATGACAAGGCTTAAAGTGCCTATCATTGTAGTGATTATAGGAGAAGGTGCTAGTGGAGGTGCTTTAGGTATAGGTGTAGGAGATAAAGTGTTGATGCTAGAGAATACTTGGTACTCTGTGATTTCACCAGAATCATGCTCGTCGATACTATGGCGTAGTTGGGAATTTAAAGAGCAAGCGGCAGAAGCGTTGAAGCTTACTGCAACAGATATGAAAAAACAAAAGTTGATTGATGAAATCGTGAAAGAACCTCTTGGGGGTGCACATGGTAATCGAGAAGCAACGTTTAAAATTGTTAGCGAACGTATTTTATCCTCATTTGAGGAATTCAAAAACTTATCACCAAAAGAATTGGTAGAAAAGAGAATGAATAAGTATGAAAACATGGGAGTCTTTAAAGAGTAATCCTGAAAACATCACTTACCATCTAAATCTGAAGTTATACACTTCAGATTTTTTTATGGTATTAACAATAAAATCAAGTTGTTAACAGTTCAATTGTTAATGACCTGTGAACATTGAGGTATACCAATACAAGGGGCTTAGGTAACAATTTATTTACATTCGTGGCATGGAAAAAGTAAGGAAACCGCAACAGGTGAAATACGGACAGGGAAACGTTATTTCATTGGAGAAAGGGAAAATACCTCCGCAAGCAGTTGATTTAGAGGAAGTTGTATTGGGAGCAATGATGATTGATAAAAAAGGTGTCGATGAAATAATTGATATTTTGAACCCTGATGTGTTTTATAGGGACGCCCACCAATACATCTTTGAAGCTATCTTTAAACTGTTTGAAAATTCAGAACCGATTGACTTATTAACGGTTTCGAGTCAGTTGAAAAAAGATGGACGATTAGAACTCGCAGGAGGTGATTATTATTTGATTCAGCTCACCCAAAAAGTAGCCTCTTCAGCGCATATAGAGTTTCATGCGCGTATCATTCTTCAAAAGTACATACAGCGTAGCTTAATCAAAATTTCCAACGAAATTATAGAGCAGTCGTATGATGAAGCCACTGATGTTTTTGACTTGCTAGATATGGCAGAATCCAAGCTGTATGAAGTGACACAAGGAAACATTAAGCGTTCTACAGAGACCGCACAGAATTTGGTGATTCAAGCAAAGAAAAAAATTGAAGAGATTTCAAATAAAGAAGGATTGAGTGGAGTGCCTTCTGGATTTGATAAATTAGATAAATTGACCTCTGGATGGCAGCCTAGTGATTTAATTATTATAGCAGCGCGTCCGGGTATGGGAAAAACAGCATTGACCTTGTCTATGGCAAGAAATGTAGCTGTAGGACAAAATATACCAGTAGCTTTCTTTTCTTTAGAGATGTCTTCTGTACAGTTAATTACACGTTTGATTTCTTCTGAAACTGGATTGTCTTCAGAAAAATTACGTACTGGAAAGTTAGAGAAACATGAGTGGGAGCAATTAAATGTAAAGGTAAAAGATCTTGAAAAAGCACCATTGTTTATTGATGATACGCCTTCATTATCCATCTTTGATTTAAGAGCAAAAGCACGTCGATTGGCTTCTCAACACGGTATTCGAATGATTGTGATTGATTACTTGCAATTGATGACTGCTGGTGGATCTGGTAAAAACGGAAATCGTGAACAAGAGATCTCAACGATCTCTCGGAACTTAAAAGCTTTAGCAAAAGAACTGAGTATTCCTGTAATTGCATTATCACAGCTATCTCGTGCCGTAGAAACGCGTGGAGGAAGTAAGCGTCCATTATTAAGTGACCTTCGGGAATCTGGAGCAATCGAGCAGGATGCTGATATCGTAGCCTTTATTTTTAGACCCGAATATTATAAAATTGATGAATGGGATGATGAGGAGCGATCGCCAACTCAAGGACAAGGAGAATTCATTATGGCAAAGCACCGTAATGGAGGTTTGGATAATATTCGATTAAAATTTATTGGACATCTAGGTAAATTTGATAACTTAGATGACTTTAGTACTCCTTTTGAATTTCATTCTAAAATGAATGAAGGCGAAGAAGAAGCACCATTTAACACAGGACATCTTCCTAGTGCTAATGAAGCTTTTGGCGGCGGGAGTGTAACCAATACCGATGACGAAGTACCATTTTAAGTATATAGATAAGAGTACATATTTTTTAGTATCGCTATTGCGTAACCAACGTTATGCGCTATTGGCACTGTTTTTTCTGCTTTGTATTGGGCGTGCGAATGCATCGTATGTCTTGGTGCCGATGGATGCCGAATCGCAGCAGAATCACCTAAAAGCATACGGGATTACCTATTGGACCTTGAGTAAGGACTTAAAAGTAAAGTGGTTATTAAACTACAGAGGAGGTTCTTTTCTATTACCTGATACGGCTACTATTCGCAAAGAATGCACCATTAGAGGAGTGTCTTATGAAATTTTAACAGATG
>CALFCI010000021.1 GCA_937951135.1 uncultured Aquimarina sp.
TTGCAAAATGCAGAAAATCAATCCCAGAGAATGGCTAGAAGATACCCTGCAACGCATCCCAGATCACAGCATACAAAAATTACAAGAACTACTACCTGGATATCAAGAAAATCTTAACGTGTAGTTGCTCGGATGTTTACAACATCTCAGTATCTTTGTTGCATGATATTAACAGATACCCATACTCACATTTATAGTGAAGACTTTGAAAAAGATCAAGCTGCAATGATGCAACGCGCATTAGACGCAGGAGTGCATCGTTTTTTTGTACCTGCTATTGATTCTTCATATACTACAGCAATGTATGCCGTCGAATCACAATATCCGGATCACGTATTCTTAATGATGGGATTACATCCCACACATGTAAAAGAAAATTATAAAGAAGAATTGGCGCATGTAACCGAGCAGCTAGAACAGCGACATGCCGATACTACATCTGCTAAAAAGTTTTATGCCATTGGTGAAATTGGCATTGACTTATATTGGGACAAGACTTCATTAGCGATTCAACAGCACGCATTTCGATATCAAATTCAATTGGCGAAACAGTATAAATTACCGATCGTTATTCACTGTAGAGAAGCTTTTGATGAAGTTTTTGAGGTTTTAGAGTCTGAAAAGGGAGCAGACTTATACGGTATCTTCCATTGTTTTACCGGCACACTTACTCAAGCAAAACAAGCGCTTAGCTATAACATGAAATTAGGGATTGGAGGCGTAGTGACCTTTAAAAACGGAAAAATCGATCAATTCCTAGACCAAATTGACCTACAGGATCTTGTTTTAGAAACTGATGCGCCTTACCTTTCTCCCACTCCACATCGAGGAAAACGAAATGAAAGCAGTTACCTTACACTGGTCGCACAAAAGTTGGCTGACATTCATCACTGTTCTATTGAAGAAATTGCTGCCATCACCACTGCTAATTCGACTGCTGTTTTTGGGATATAGATAATATGAGCGCGCCATTGATGGACTTGAGTTCGATGTAATATAATTTTAAGTTACTCTCCCGAAGCTTAGGAACGATGAAAGATTTTGATCAAACACAAAAAACCACTGTATGTGACATACAGTGGTTTTTTTATAGACATTAAGCTACTTGTTAATTACTTGTAGCCTCACCTTTTTTAGTGGTGTAGTTTATTTTCAACGCACGAACATCTCTAAGTTCTTTTTTGATATCTCCTACAAGACCCATATTAGTGTCTTTATCTACTTTTAGTGCTGTAGTTAAAAAAGGAATTAACTCTTCCCTTTTAGAAGCTCTTTCTGCCAAAATAAATGGTTTAATATCCTTTATATCAGCAAACTTATCATTCAATTGTATCTTTGATTGCGTACCAGCACTCCCAGCATATCGCTCACTCGGCTTTCCAGCATAAATATACATCACTAAATCTTTCTTATCTAGCTTTTCTATTTGATCTGCATACGGTAATTCGTTATCAATCATCAACGTATTTTGACGCATTACTGTCGCCACCATAAAGAAGAATAATAACATAAATACAATATCGGGTAACGATGCTGTCGAAATCGCAGGTAATTCATTACCACCACTCTTTTTGAATTTAGACATACTTATATTTTATGATTATTTTTTAGGTTGTGCTTCAGAAAGTTTTTCAGGGAATAACAATTGTATTGTTTTGATATTCTCTTTCAATTTTTCTTTATCGCCTGTATAGTTAGGATCTTTAAGATTTGCTTCCATCTCTGTAAAATCTATTCCATGCAAACGATTGGCCTCTCTGTTACGCAATTGCGTATATGCTGCTACTAGCTCATTCTGAACTGCAATGTAAGTTGCATAGTTGGTTTCCCTACTATTCCGCAATAAAATCACTGCCTTTTCTGGATTATCAGAAGAAGTTGGGCTTCTATCACCTTTACAATGCTTACATCCATCAACTCCTGTACCACCACCATTGTCTAAAAATTTAACGGCCGAAGCACGAAGGTCTTTTAATTGCATTGGAGATTCTTCTACCAAAAGATCGTTATTTCTGTTGACTTCTACTACAAAAATATTTTTTTGTTTTAGAATCACGTCCTCAGTTTGTTCAGTATCCTCTGGAGGAGGAGGTAGCTTTCTACTAATACCACTATCCGTTTCGATAGTTGTAGTTACCAGGAAAAATATAAGAAGTAGGAATGCAATATCTGCCATAGAACCTGCATTTACTTCTGGTGCTGATCTTTTTGCCATAATTATTTACCTATTAGTTTTTTTACTCCTGATAATAGCATTAATCCTATAGCAATTATGGTTAAGAAATAAAACCCATAGAGTCCTGCTCCAATCCATTTAGATTCTCCCTCACTTAAGGCTACGCCTTTTTTAATGCCAAGATTATCTACTGAACCATCTGCTACAATATAGCATACTATAAGTACTACGATGAATGCACCGATACCGATTAATGCTTTTGTCAACCCTGCAGGGTTTTTTGCTAGCGAAGTAAATACAGAAATTAATGTAACGGCCAGTACGATGACAAAGACCACTATAGTAAGACTATACAAAGGACTCACTGCAGCAAATCCTTCTTCACTAAATTCCGACGTTCCTGAAGCTTGCAGTGCACTAAAGGCACTGTTCATTAGGAACCATAATATAATACCTACAGCGCCAACTGCAAGTACAACATATGATAATATTTTTGAAATCTTCATTTGTGTTATTTTTAAATTAGAAACTATCAATATATTTTTAGTGTTCTCAGCAATACGCTAGTATTGCTAATACACTACCTTGGATATAATGAAAACCTCCTTATTTCTTGTTTTTGTATGCTACTAACATATCGATTAATGTAATCGACGCATCTTCCATATCATTTACAATACTATCAATTTTAGCAACGATATAATTATAAAAAATCTGAAGAATAATAGCTACAACAAGACCAAATACCGTAGTTAAAAGTGCTACTTTAATACCTCCAGCAACAAGTGATGGTTGCATATCTCCTGCAGCTTCAATTTTATCAAAGGCTTGGATCATACCAATTACCGTACCCATAAACCCAAGCATTGGAGCAAGAGCGATAAATAAAGATACCCATGATACGTTTTTCTCTAATTGTCCCATTTGAACACCACCATAAGCTACAACAGCTTTCTCAGCAGCATCGACACTCTCGTCTGCTCTGTCTAAACCTTGGTAGTAGATAGAAGCAACAGGTCCTTTTGTATTTCTACACACCTCTTTAGCAGCTTCAACTCCACCGCTATTTAACGCTTCTTCAACGTTTTGTTGTAATTTTTTTGTATTTGTAGTTGAAAGATTTAAGAAAATAATTCTTTCAATAGCAATAGCAAGACCTAAAATCAAACATAAAAGTACGATCCCCATAAATCCAGGTCCTCCTTCTATAAAACGTTTTTTAAGTTCTTGGTGGAAGGATGGACTACCTTCGTCAGTAGATGATGCAGTTGCTTCTTCAGTTGCTTCTTGTACTACAGTAGTAGTTATAGTTGCAGATAATAGTTGAACTGGGGCAGCAGTTGCTTGGAAATTTCCGATAGCCATTACTGTTGCGATTACCAGAATAGAAAATAGTCTTTTCATTGCGCTGATTCTTAATTTTAATTAGTTAAAGGGTTAAAGATATAAAAATAATATATAATCTATTAAAAAATTGATAATAATGCAGAGAGAAAGGGATTCGAACCCTCGATACGCTTGTGACGTATACACACTTTCCAGGCGTGCGCCTTCGACCACTCGGCCACCTCTCTTAGTACTATTAAAAACGGATGGGCAAATAACAAAAAAAAAGTCAACTACTAAAATTTAAAGTCTTAATTTTATGATAGTTCACCTCGAATTCCTGTTTCATAGGTGGTTTTTAACAGGTTAGATGGTATTTTTTTTCCTAAAAGAAGCATTAATTTAGCTATTGCAGCCTCTAAAGTGAGGTCTTTTCCACTAATTACTCCTACATTTTGTAGTCCAATACTTGTAGCATACTGTCCCATAATGACTGTGCCCGTAATACATTGTGTGATATTAACCACTGGTATTCCTCTTGCAACAAGTGCTGAAATGGCTTCAATAAACCAAGATTGTGTGGTTGCATTTCCTGATCCAAAGGTAAGAATAATGACTCCTGACATCATTTTAGACTCCAATATTGGTGTAAAAACAGCTCTTGTCATCCCAGGAAATACCGTAATCACTACAATATTAGGATCAAATGATGAGAAATAACGCAGCGCTGCATTCGTTTTTTCAGGACGATACAAGGCTGATTTATGTACTGTAAGCGCTACTCCAGAGGTAACCAATGGCGGATAATTGGGGGAGGCGAAGGCTTTAAAATGAGTAGTACTCACTTTAGTACTTCGATTACCACGTAACAATTTGTATTCAAAATAAACCCCTACCTCTTGCACTACAGGCACTCCGTCTTCTTGTAAAGCTACGATTTGAATGGCGGTGATTACATTTTCTTTTGCATCGGTTCTTAAATCTCCAATAGGCAGTTGTGATCCTGTAAAAATAATAGGTTTCCTTAAATTCTCAAACATAAAACTTACCGCAGATGCCGTATACGCCATAGTATCACTACCGTGTAAAACTACAAAACCATCATACTTGTTATAGTGTGTATAGATCAAGTCTCCTAGCGCTTTCCAATGACCAATATCCATATCTGAGGAATCTATCGGAACCTCAAAACTAAGCGTTTCTATCTGACAGGAGATCCCCCGAAGCTCTGGAATATGCTGTAGTAATTGTTTAAAATCAAAAGGAATTAAAGCACGCGTCTCCACATCTTTAATCATACCAATAGTACCGCCTGTGTATATGAGTAGTATTTTTGGTGGTGTAGACATTTTTTTTAGTTGATGGTTGTTGGTTGTTGGTTTTCGGTTGTCGGTTGTCAGTTGATCGTTTTCTTAATTCTTAAACCCCTAATTTAGTTGTCGGTTGATGGTTGTCAGTTGATCGTTTTCTTAATTCTTAAACCCCTAATTTAGTTGTTGATTGTCGGTTGTTAGTTGATCGTTGATCGTTTTTTTTAAATTGTACTTCTAAAATCGACTTCATACTTTTTACTTCGTACTTAGTACTTCATACTTCCAACTTCAAAACCCCCTACCAACGTTCACTTCTAAAATTCTTTGTTTTCGCAAATTCTATCGTACTCACCAGATACTCTTCTAGATCATACTTTGGAATAGGCAATATACTTTCTAGCAACTCGGTATCCCATTGCGAAGGTTTTGAGGTCATATAGGGTTCTAAATGAATGCCTATCGTTTCATAATAAAACTGCTCCAACTTACTTTCATATTCTTGTAATAGATGAATCGGTTCTGAGGTCAATTTAAAATTTGTAAAGCCAACAGTTTCCAAAATCTTGGCAATCCCATTGGTTAATTTCGTTTCTTTAGAATGCACGATATTCAATTGTTCAATATCGGTTTGAAAGACTTTCACGATCACTTTTGCAGCATAATCGGTAGGAATAATATTCAATCCTGCAGTATCATCTGCTGTAATTCTAATTGCATCTTTAGAATTTGTATTGTAAAAAAACTTAGCAAACAGATAGAACACCATGTATTTGGAAATAAAAAAGCTAGGGGTATCTAGCACATTCCCTCCCAAGACACTAGGTCTTAAAATTTGTATCGGAAGATTCCTTTCTTTACCTGCTGCAATCAAAAACTGTTCTGAAGCATGTTTTGCGGTTTCGTAATAGTTTCTATGTTTTGCCGTTTTCGCATAATCATTGTACACCATCCCACCTTGATCTCCAATAGCAAATGCTGTACTGACGTAGATAAACTTCGTAATACAGGGAGCAAATGCATTAAAAATACCTTTGGTAAACTCAAAATTCTCTTTAAAAATCTCGGTTTCTTGTGCTGGATCTGTAGATAAATTTACGTATCCGGCAGAATGTATAAAATAGTTAACCGCTGTAGGTGCTAAAAATGTATCGGGTTTCAGAAACTCATCTTCTGTAATGACTTTTACTTTTTTGGCAACCTCAGCACCACGTTCTCGAAGCGCTGCAGGGGCAAACTCATTTTCTAATAGGTTTTGAATACGAGCCTCAGGAGACATTTGATTTTTTTTACGCACATATAGGTATACATGATCTATTTCATCAAACTTAAGTGTCAATAATTCATATAAAACTTTTGATCCTAAAGTTCCAGTAGCTCCCGTTAAAATAACATTCATGCGTGTATCCCTTTCTTATCTGCTCTGTTTATTGGTAGTATAAACAGCTATTCCTCGATATTTGATTGCAAAATTACGATTTTAATCCACAGTGTGGAGTTTAATTCTCGGAGGATTGCCACGAAATGCAAAAAATCGTTATCGCTAGATGCCTCGCGAGCTTGCTGCGAGGTAATTGACTGCCAATTCTAACTTTAAAATGTAACAAAGACACTTTATCAGACTCGAAATGAGACTAGTGTTGGGGTGAGACAAACTTAACCCTATTTCGTTTGCTCTAATAAAAAAATTAAAGATCAATAGGCATATCATACACATACCCTTACAGCATCCCTATTTTACGATACCATAACAGTCCTATAAAAAGTAGCATTCCAATACTTGACGCAAGTATATCCAATGTAATAATTTTTGATATCGATTTTTTGGCTAGTTCAGGACTTACTTTTTTTCAGAGACAAGACCGCTTCGCTACAAGAACCAAGAAACAAGACGCTATTTTATCTTGAATCTTGAATCTTAGTTCTTGGTTCTAAAAAGTCTTGAATCTGGCCGATACTTCATTTAATAACCTATCATATAACTAAATCGTAATGAGCTACCCGAGACATCACCATCAGAAATAAGACCGCTTCGCTACAAGAACCAAGAAACAAGACGCTATTTTATCTTGAATCTTGGTTCTTGGTTCTAAAAGTCTTGAATCTGGCCGATACTTCATTTAATACGATATTTATGATAGGCAACCCGTACTATCGATTCCTAAAACGATAGGTATATCCTAAATTAGACTTACAAGAAATCCGCTAATTATAAAAATAAACCCCGAGATTAGAAATGATGTTATTGATGTATAAACAGCAGTACATAGAAGGCACAAGAATAACTAACAGTGAATCTAGCTCTTTTTTATCAGCACCACTTACGCTTAACCCCACTAGTCAAAGACGCGCAGGAGCGAAGACTAGCCTACAGCGGAGATCAAGGCTCAATAGCTTCTTCATTCACACCCCCTTAGATTCCTATAAATTCAGTTTCTACATATCGCCATTTGTTGGTTTCACAATCATATTCAAAGGTTGTGAGGCTACCGCCTCCATTGCCAAAAGTATAATTTCTCTTCTTCTTTATTATTCTAAAATCCGTTAAAGGAATTACAACTTGATTTCCATTCAATTGGAGAGAATGAATGGATACTGCATCAATTCCTTTTCTCAATACCTTTCTGTTTTTCTTATGATAAATATTGATATAATTAATTTTATAACCCTCAATCTGTTTTGGCAAAAAATCCAAAGAAACCTTTTTGGTTACAAAATACAGATCGCTTACCTTACGTACGGACACACCTTTTTCAAACACAGCTCTTACATTATCAATATGATTTTTAATGGCCGTGTAGTAAAAGAGCTGTACATCAGCTTTTTCTGACTGTGAAAAACTTATAGTATATGAGATTAAAAACAGTAGCAATATAATCTTCTTCATCTATTTTATTTTTTTGGTGTAATAAATCTTTTTTGAGGAATAGTAGCAATAACTCCACTGCCACTATAGATATAAACTATTTTATTACTCCCTCTATTAAAAACATAGTTTGTTCTAAAAGAACCAGTTACATCAGTCTCTGAAGGGGCTGATAAAAATTTTGCATCCTCACCCCCTCTTCCCAAAGAAGAAGATCCACTTGTATCGTTTACACTATCTACTTCCTCCACTGTTGATTTAGTTCCACTTGGATGGCTATGAAAGACCGATTTAGTATTCCTCGGAATCTTATGGGTTATGCCTATACTTGAAACTAATGATGGATCAGCAACCTCTCCCGGAGGCGATTCAACAACAGTTCCATCATTTAAAACGATACCTCCATATTCTCTATTATTAGCATCTGATGTTCCTCCTCGACCATTATCTTGATTTACAATATCAACCATTAATTGTCTTGTTGTTACATTTCCTTCAATTTCTACACTATTATCATAAGCAATACTGCTCCCTTGAAACGCTTCCTTATTTCCACTATTTGTTTCTACAAACTCCTCAACCTTCTTAGCTTCTTTCTTTGTTATACCTACGGAAGGCACTTTACTATCAAATTTAGTCTTTGTTGTTTTAACAACAAAGACTTTCCCATTATTAAGCTGATCCCCATCACTTCCTATTTCCTTACCTTTTTCATTTATAAAAATTCCACCTATTGCATTGACCACCTCAGCCCTAAAAGACTTCCCATCCCCTGGAGTCTTAGTATATGCGAATACTTCTATCTTTTTCCCTACATGCTCTTCAAAAAAGCGAACAGTTAGTTTTAATTTACCGTCTACTATTTTTGCGCGTATTCTTTTATGATTAGCATCTACAAACTCTTGTATTTCGCCATCATCTACAGTATACCCAAATTTAGTGTCTCTTCTTTTTTTATGATCGTCATTTTTTGAATTGCTTACTGCTGCAACAAATGTGTAGTCTTTATCTACTATAAATTTTTTCTGCATGACATATTGGTTTTAATACAAAATAATTCGCTATACAAATATAGCCTTTTTCCCCTAAAAGCACACGAAACCGATTTTATTTATTTTTACAAAAAATACAGAAAGTTATGATATATAACCCTTCTTCTTATTCCCGATCATTTATTTATA
>CALFCI010000022.1 GCA_937951135.1 uncultured Aquimarina sp.
GTATTTAGAATCTAATAAATTTTTCGCTAGTTAGAGGCATAAAATCAAAGAATAGCCGTAGCTATTGTTTAATTTTATAACGAATAAATAGTAGAAAAAGAATAGGATTATATACGAAATTATTATTCGCAAATCGTATAAGATAGAAATCATCATAGATTCAAACATTCGGTCTGTATTAAAGAGGCTTTCTGAAAAGTAATTTTCGATAAAATTTCATTGAATTATTATCAACAGCTAGTCAAAAAACATACAATTATTTTATAAAAAAGTTTATTTTTAAGCTGTTTTTTTAAAAGATTCAAAATAAAAAAAGAGGGTGCTTGACTTTTCAGACACCCTCTTATTAATTAATATATTTAGATATACATTAACACTCATCTTCCATTTTGATCTCAATGACTATACTCTTAACCCGTATGGAATCCACTTTTTGATCCTTTGCTTTCAAGCATTCAATAATATTCTTTACATCTGACAAGCAATCTTCACGATCATCAGGAAGTTCTAAGAATCGTTTCTTAAGGTTTGGATCAATTAAATACGTCATACCTCCAACTGCTATATGATCAATCAGGGTATGAATATCAATCGCTTCTCCATTTGAAGACAAATCAGATCGATTAAATTTTTCACCTGGAATCAAGCTAAAGGTTACTTTTTTATCGGCTCTTGGCGCCAATGTAAACCTATTAGCATTCACCGTATTGAACTTTATTTTCCAACCCAGTTTCTTCAAAACATTGGGCAGGTTGACATCGATTTCAATATTCACCACTCGCTTATATGGATTATTAACCCAGAAACTGCGATTGGTAAGCGATTCAACTAAACCATCTGCATCGGGCACTTCAGGAGAAACGTTTCGCTGAGCAATATTGTTATCGAAGGGTACAAGTCTCCAATGTGGAATATCACCATTCACTGTGTCTGCATTACTTTCATCTCCATCGGCCGAAACACTAGCCAAAATACACTCATGTCCTTCCGTAGTTGGTGTCCATTCGAATGGTCCAACAACCGTTTCAGCTCCAGCAGCTAAAGAGCCAACCAGGATTTCTGGTGTATCCATTGGCACCCAATCCACAGGCCAAATCAGTCCGGTACTCGGACGACATTGATACGCTTTTACGACTACGTTTTCTGCCTGGTTTTGTCCACGGTTCTTTACCCGTGCAAAAAAGTAGTTTGTTCTACCCACTAATGGTGTTTGATGTCCAACAGTGCTATCATCCACTTGTGCACTCCAAATATCGGTTGTATTCCAGAAATTTTGACGCCATACATATTCACCATCTCTTCCATCGTTTATATAAACATCGACTTCAGGTGGTGAGCCTGGTCCATCGGCTACATCTGTAGCGATTTTAAAGGCACCTTGTTTTTCAAAAGCCCACCGTATGACCTTATGAAAAGCACCTCCGGGATGTCCTTCAAAATCGGCATTAGTTTGATCAAAATCCATAATAGCAATAGCAAAATCTTGGACACTCGACGGTGGTGATGTTGATGTCATAGATCCAACAGCTCCAATCATCAAAAATGACAAGTAACGTGCCGCGAATTCTCTTCGTGCAAGCTGTCTAGCGGCATTACCACTATTATCATCACCACCAGTACTTTGATAGGCTCTAAATACAGATGTTGATAAGATTTGACGTCGTCTTAAATTACCAGAAGCATCAAAGGTACCTCCCCAAGCCCAACCTAATAATGGATCTCTATCATGTCGGCGTAATCCTGCACCTGTATTTAAATAGGGGGAACGCACAAAGCGATCTGGTGCCTGTGAGCCAGGATCACACATTACTACTCCCAAAGCATCTCCAAAATTATGACACCATGAAAAAACCCCATCTGAAATATTATTTTGCAAACATGAATGCGCAAATTCATGAATATTTGCTGCTCGATCTGTAGCATAATTCACATTACCTACCTGACTAAAGCCATAACCAACAGTAGCAGCATTAGCATCGTCTCCTCTATGGAATGCATTTGTTGTATTTGCGCGGTGGTCAGTTGGGATAGGGAAGGTCGTTCCTGCAAAATAAGTACTGATCGTAAATCCTAAGTCTTCAACATAGCGATACATTCTATCTAAATGATAATACGCGTTTACCGCTCCAAAATCATCGGTTATTGAAGAATAATCAAAATCATCACCAACCGGCTCGGTTGGTGATGCTACACTTGCTCCTTCGAAATCAGATAAGGTAATATACTCACCATCCAACGCTTGTTCATCTCCAGCTGCAGGTGCATTAAGTCCTAAAAGTATTTCACTAGACCGTTGAGGGTTTAAATTGGCTGCCGTGGAAGCCGCTGTTAATGCAACATTACCAGATTGACGTACTGGATCATCAGGAAAAACAAGACCATCAAGATTATGGTAGGCTGCTCTGGCATATAAAACGTCCCTAGTCGTAAGGTCAATGATAAACCTCCAATTAATTTCTCCGAAAACAGGCATTTCCAAGGCAAAGAATATTTCAGTGCATAAACGGTGAGCCCCGTCTTCAATACCTTTAACAGATCCAATATTCAAATGTGGACTATGAACTTCATGCTTTTTACTTAAACCAGCATGTTCATTGTCAAGACGCTCGTCTTTATCATATCGATAAATCACTAAATGCTGTTTATCGATCCTGATAAACTTGCATTTATTCTTTTCAGCATATTCCCTAATATAGGCTGCACTCTCCTTTTCGGATTTGAGAGTACGCTCTTTTAAACGCTTGAATACCGCATCATTTTTTTTAGTTAAGGCCCCTTGATAATCCAATTCTAAGTATGGCAAACTCACATTTTTATGTATGGTACTTGACGAACTAATGATCGAACGTTTATCCTTATACATTCGAATATTAACACCACCTCTCCAAACAGGAATTCCCAGATACGTCTGCTGATACGCAACCGTACGTGTATTCATTACTGTTTTTGAAAACGCATATTTCAACAGCGATTGTTCCAGAGTTAATTCTGGTTTAAACAATTCATTAGTCTTTGAAATGAATGCTTTAGTAAATGCATAATGATCCTTAACATCATTAATGTAAGCTTCAGAAATTCGCTTAAAGGAATTGCTAGTTACTTCAGCATCTTGCTTTTTATAAGGGTTTTGATGATGGCGTAAAGAAATAGCTTTTCCGTCCGTAAGACTGAACTTTTTAAAGGTTTTGATTAATTTTTTCATCCTTTTTAAATTTATTTTATTTGAATAATTGAATACTGCTCAACGGCATTTTAGAATATCAGAAAGAATCGGTCTTCATCATCTGGATGCTAAAAGAAGTAAATTGAAGAACTGATTCCTTAGGTATTGATCTCAAAAGAAATTCATGTATTTCTCTATATATTCTTTCCATAATAAAATACTTTTTACAACTATTTCATTGATATATCTAACCAGAGGTTAACAGTCAACTACCTCGCAGAATTAAACTCCACAATGTGGATTAAAAACCACCTACTTCTAATTAGCGTAGAATACAGATATAAATTTCAGGGATAAACAAATAATTATCAAGAGTTTTACCCCCCTTAATCAAAAGGAGATTACCCCCTTTTTTCTTAATCTCACTTTAGATATAATGGTATGAATTAGGAGTATTATCATGCCTCACCTGAACGTGCTACATTTTATGACTCCTTACAAAGGCAGTTGGTAATCATAACAGTGCGTGTCTCAATGAAACACAATAAAGAAAAGCGAAGAAAGGTAAAAGAGGTACTACTTAAAACCAATGAGAAAGTGATCATTATATAAAGATGGCCGTATCGAAAAAAGGCTTTGGATTCATTAATTCCAGTATTCGGTTATGATTGGAAGTTGTATATTTCCTAAAATTCAATTTCAGTTCCACTTATACGTTCAGCGTATTGAAATATTTTTTTACTTGTAAAATATGTTTTTCTTTACCTTCAGGAGACAACCAACTGGCTTCAAAAGCATTCATTGCCAATTGCATCAATTGATCTTTAGTTAAGTTTAGGGCTTTAGCCGTTTCATAATAATTCTCATTCATATACCCTCCAAAATAAGCAGGGTCGTCGGAGTGAATAGTAGCTAAAATTCCTTTATCAAGCATTTTTAACACGGGATGATCCTCCATATTCTGGATGACTTTAAGTGCTACATTACTTAGCGGACACAAGGTTAGGGGTATCTTATGCTCTCGTAATTTTTGCACCAAAGCCTCATCGTCTAAACACCGATTTCCATGGTCTATTCGTACCACGTTCAAAAGGTCGAGTGCTTCCCAAATATAATCTACTGGGCCTTCTTCTCCAGCATGAGCTACCAATTTATACCCATGATTTGCTGAGGCTTCAAAAACCTTAACAAACTTACTAGGAGGGTTACCCATCTCAGAAGAGTCTAATCCCACTCCATCAATCCAATGCTTAAATGGTAGAGAGGATTCCAATGTTTTAAATGCTGCTGCTTCGCTTAAATGCCGCAAATAAGACATGATGAGCTTATAAGAAATATTGAATTCCTGTTTCGCTTTTTCAAGCGCTTTATAAATACCATTAATAACAACATCAAATCCAATACCCCTATCGGTATGCGTTTGTGGATCAAAAAACACCTCTACATGAACAACATTTTGACGGTGTACTTTGCATAGGTAAGCCCAAGTCAAGTCGTAAAAATCTCGCTCATGGATCAGCACTTGAGCGCCTAAGTAATAAATGTCTAAAAATTCTTGAAGATTACTAAACGTATATGCTTTCTTTAATGATTCAACAGAATCATACTCCAAGGCTATAGCATTTCTATTGGCGATTTCGAACATGAGTTCAGGCTCAAAACTTCCTTCGATATGCAAGTGAAGTTCTGCTTTGGGAATGCCTTGAATAACTCTTTTTAAGTCAGATAATTCCATAGAATATATAGCATTTGAAAATTAGATATAAGAAACGCAGAACAAGTGATCAACCATGTACTTCAGATGGGTACTAATATAAATATTTTACTTTTATAATTTTTTG
Organism: uncultured Aquimarina sp.; assembly: GCA_937951135.1. Taxonomy (GTDB): domain Bacteria; phylum Bacteroidota; class Bacteroidia; order Flavobacteriales; family Flavobacteriaceae; genus Aquimarina. Next base: position 5,005 of record CALFCI010000022.1, read on the forward strand.
TAAATGCCATATTTTATAGTTGACGACTTTGCAAATCAACCCAAACCTTCCAATTAAAGGATCAAATCCTTTAATACATCACAAAAATTACAACCATCTACCCTCCCGGTAAGTATATCTAAAATCGCTAAGTCAACTACCTCGGAGCAAGGTCACGAGACATCTAGCGAATATCTATTTTTTTACATTTCAAGGCAAGCCTAGAAGAATTAAACTCCACAATGTGGATTAAACAACTTCCGTACAGCCCTGATACTTCGTGAAACATTTTTTTAGTTTTTAATTACGTATCCGCAGCAATACAGACGTCTTAATGATAAGAAACGAACATATTTAGCGCACCTTTTAAATAAAAATCATCAAAATCAAACTAACAGCTATACTATGGAGCATCCTTATACTCATAACTATGGGGTGTGACTTGGATGATGAGAATACACAACCTAATCCAAATACCGAAACTGTCGAAATTTCAGTACCAGAATCAATCCAAATATTTGAGAAAGGAAGTACTCCAACTGAATATGGTTTCCATCTTTATATCCCACCAGAATACGATCAAAATACAGCTGTAAAATACCCTTTACTCATTTATCTTCATGGAGGTGGTGGAAGAGGAAATGGAACAGCAAATAGTTTACCTGGATTAGTACAAGATGGGGTTCCCCGTTTAATCGTTGATAACCGCTGGAATCCAACGAACCCTATGATTGTAATCATCCCGCAATCTCCAGGATTATGGAATGCAGATCACTTACATGACTTAATAGCTTATGCGATGGACACATATCCTGTAGTACGCAATAGAGTCTATATGACAGGTTTATACACTTTCAAAAAATGATTTACACTTTCACTTCCGATTCAAAAGACAAAGGTTGTAGTACTGCTAATGCTTTGTCGATTGTTGTGATGTTTTCAAACGTAAGCAGTAATCGCAATCCATTACGTGTTTTCTTTTCTTTCATCTTCACCTGTCGCGGATGTGATTGTACAAATTGTAACACTTTAGAAAAGGATTCACTTTGGTAAAATTCAGATTGCTGATCCTGTATAAAATACCCGATCAACTTATGTTGTTTTAGAATTACCTTCTCTACTCCGATTTGGGTAGCAATCCATTTCATACGCACCGAATTTAACAAATCTGTTGCCGCATCAGGAAGTGCTCCAAATCGATCTACCAAACGTTGTTCATAGGCTTGTAGTTCGTCTTCTGTTTTGATGGTATTTAGCTCTGTATATAAACTTAACCGCTCTGTAATATTATTGATATAATCATCTGGAAATAGCAATTCAAAATCCGAATCGATTTGAGTATCTTTCAAAAACACTTTGCTTTTGTTTTTGTTTTCTGAAGCATAGAGTTCAGCAAATTCATTTTCTTTTAATTCTTCTATCGCTTCGTTTAGGATTTTTTGATAGGTATCAAAACCAATTTCATTAATAAATCCACTTTGTTCTCCGCCTAGTAAATCTCCTGCACCTCGAATTTCTAAATCTTTCATTGCAATATTAAAACCACTCCCCAATTCAGAAAACTGAGCCAATGCTGTGATTCGTTTTCGAGCATCATCGGTCATCATATCGTATGGAGGGGTAATAAAATAACAGAATGCCTTTTTATTACTTCGCCCTACACGACCTCGCATTTGGTGTAAATCTGACAACCCAAAATTATTGGCATTATTGATAAAAATCGTATTGGCATTGGGCACATCCAATCCACTTTCTACAATCGTTGTGGAAACTAACACATCAAAAGCACCATTCATAAACGAAAGCATTAGATCTTCCAGTTTTTTGCCCTCCATCTGCCCATGCCCTACTGCAACTTTAGCATCTGGAACTAACCGCTGTATCATTCCGGCAACTTCTTTAATATTTTCAATACGATTATGAATAAAAAACACTTGTCCGCCCCGCTGTATCTCATAACTTATCGCATCTCGAATGGTTTCTTCTGTAAATCGAACGATATTGGTTTCTATAGGATATCGGTTGGGTGGTGGCGTAGTAATCGTAGATAAATCGCGAGCAGCCATCAAACTAAATTGTAAAGTTCTCGGTATTGGAGTTGCCGTAAGGGTCAGCGTATCTACATTCTCCTTAATCGTTTTGAGTTTATCTTTTACCGAGACCCCAAACTTTTGCTCCTCATCAATAATTAATAATCCAAGGTCTTTAAATTGTACTTTTTTACTCACCAATTGGTGTGTACCGATAATAATATCAACTTTACCTGCCGCAAGACCTTCTAAGGTTTCCTTTTTTTGTTTTGCTGTTCGAAATCGGTTGACATAATCTACGGTTACAGGAAAATCTTTTAATCGTTCTTTTAATGTTCTAGCATGTTGAAACGCTAATATAGTAGTCGGCACCAATATCGCTACTTGCTTGCCGTTATCTACCGCTTTAAACGCTGCACGTATGGCTACTTCTGTTTTTCCAAATCCTACATCTCCACACACCAATCGATCCATCGGTCTTTCACTTTCCATATCGGCTTTGATATCCGCAGTAGCGGTACTTTGATCTGGAGTATCTTCATAGATAAAAGAAGCTTCTAGCTCATGCTGTAAGTAACTGTCTGGAGCATACTGGAATCCTTTTTGTAACCTTCGTTTGGCGTAGAGTTGAATAAGATTAAACGCAACATGCCGTACTCTCGCTTTCGTTTTTTGCTTTAAAGTTTTCCAGGCTTTAGATCCTAATTTGTATACTTGAGGGGCTTTACCATCTTTACCATTAAATTTTGATATTTTATGTAGGGAATGGATGCTTAAATATAAGATATCTCGTTCGCCATAAATCAATTTAATGGCTTCTTGTTTTTTGCCCTCTACCTCTATTTTTTGAAGCCCTCCAAATTTTCCGATCCCATGATCGATATGGGTCACATAATCTCCAATTTCGAGATTGGTTAACTCTTTAAGGGTGATGGCTTGTTTTTTGGCATAGCCATTTTTTAAGGTAAACTTATGGTAGCGTTCAAAAATTTGGTGATCTGTATAACACGCAATCTTTTGATCGGCACTAACAAACCCTTGATAGGCAGAAAACACGATAGTTTCGTATTGTTTTATATCCAGTTCGGCATCCGTAAAAATATCATGAAATCGCTTGGCTTGTTGTTCACTAACACAAAAAATATAATTCGTAATCCCTTGCTCATAGTTCTCATTTAAATTTTCAATTAACAAATTGAATTGTTTATTAAATGAGGGTTGTGGTTTGGTATCACATCGCATTGCATAGTCCACTTTATACCGCGGAGTATCGGCGAGTTCTACCAATGTAAATTTCTCTAATTGCTCTTGAAGTACTGCTGCGGTACAAAAAAGTTCTGAAGGTGTACTGTGCTTGATAGTTTCTGATAGCGTTGCAAACGCTGCTGTAGCCATCGCAAAATTTTTATCAATTCGAGCCTCAAAAACAGTAAGGTCTTTACTAAAAATTATCGTTTTTTTGGAGATGTATTTCAGGAAACTCTCGCGAGTTTCTTGCATGGCTTTATTCTCCATATTAGGAATAATCGTGATCTTCTTGACGGTTGTTGTCGACAATTGTGTCGCAACATCGAAGGTACGAATGCTATCAATTTCGTCTCCAAAAAATTCGATACGGTAGGGTTGGTCATTGCTAAATGAAAACACATCTACAATCCCTCCACGTACAGAAAACTCACCGGGTTCTGAAACAAAATCTACTCTTTTAAACTGATATTCAAACAATACTTCGTTTACAAAATCGATAGATAGGGTATCCCCTAATGCTAATTTTAAGGTATTTTTTTCGAGTTCTTTTCGGGTGACTACCTTCTCAAATAACGCATCTGGATACGTAATGATCACTGCTGGTTTTTTGCGCGAGTTAATACGATTGAGCACTTCCGCTCTTAACAGCACATTTGCGTTATCCGTTTCTTCAATTTGATATGGCCTACGATAACTCCCAGGATAAAAAAGCACATCGGTTTCCCCTAACAATTGTTGTAGATCATTAAAGTAATATGCGGCTTCTTCCTTATCATCAAAAACACATAAAAAAGGAGCTTCAGTATTTAAAAACACATCTGCAATACTAAACGATAATCCAGAGCCTATCGCACCTTGAAAATGGATTCTTACAGGAGTATCAGCACCCTTTGCTAGGGCTTCTTTAAGTTGCTTTGTATGCTTTGCCTTTGCAAAACGTTGCGAGATCAGGTGTGTCTGCACAGGATTGGTTTTAAGACAAAGATACAGTGTGCAGTGCTGTCTTTCCAAAAAGGGAACGAAATTTTATCGGCATACGGGTTCTTTATTGAATTTACACCTTTTATCGTTTGAATGTACTGGAATAGAATACTAGTTTTTGTGCTACTTGTATTAAAAACTCAGCCTTATTATCAACACATCCAATCTTATACTATTGATTTTCAGATAGGTAAACTATTTACAGGCGGAGCGATACATCGCCCTTATTCTTAAACGAATGTCAAATTGAGCTTATCAAAATCTCTTTAGTACATGACAAAAATTAGTTGCTATATTTTAGATTTCTGATAATCAACATTTTATAGACAATTGTTCTATTAGACCTACTAGGTTTTGAAAACCTAGTAGGTCTGAATTACAAAGTGATGATGCAACTTTACATAGAGAATAACTATTTTTTGTCATGTACTCAGTGAAATCTCTTTAAAAATCAAGGGATTGAGAACTTCGAAAAGCTCAGTTTGACAAAAGATATACTAGAAAATTAAAACTTCCGAAGTAGTGTTTTTGTGCTATACCTAGATTACTTATATTTGCGGCAAATAAAAAAAACAGTATGTCGTCAATATCAGATTTGTTTGATAGTGGATTTCAAAAACGAAATCAAGGCCATTTTGCAGCCATTGTAAAAGTAGCAATGAGTGATTCTGTGATCACCGATGCAGAACAAGATTTTTTAAACCGTTTAGCACGTAGACTTGATATTTCAGATCATGATTACCAAGAAATCGTAAAAAATTATAAAAACTACCCTATCAATCCTCCATCTGGATACGATGCTAGATTAGATCGTTTATATGATTTATCTAGAATGGTATATGCTGATGATATCAAAGGAGAAGATCAGGTTGTATTACTAGAAAAATTAGGTATTGGATTAGGTTTTAAATCTGATAATGTTAAATACGTAATTGATAAGGCACTTCATCTTGCATCTCAAGGTGTAGACAGAGACGATTTTATAGACGAAATTAAAAACATGAATAGATAGATACACAAGATTTTGTGTATCTATCTATTGTTGATGTTTGGCAATTTGTTTTGTGATTTTATACAAAAAGTCTTCTTGTTCAAAAGGTTTCGGGATAAAATCATCCATTCCCGATTTCAAACACTTTTCTCGTTCTGACTCTGTTGCATTTGCTGTAAACCCAATGATTGGAGTTTCACAAATCATAATATCTCCATAATTATTTCGAATCATTTGAGTCACCTTATACCCATCTAGTTCAGGCACCTTCAAATCCATTAAAACCAAGTCATAATTACGGCGCTCAATAGCATTAATCGCTTCTTGTCCGTTTACTGCTACATCCACAAAAAAGCGCCCATGCGTAATCAATATTTTCATCACGAGGTATTGTGTGCTTTCTTCATCTTCTACCACTAAAACTCTAAATTTCTTTTTTGTGGTAGGCAGGTCGTACTTCTTCTTTTTTCGTGTTACACTCTTTTTAGTCACTGGAATAAAGAATGGCATTTTTAAATTAAAAGCACTGCCCTCTTCAGGTGTACTCGTTACCTTAATCTCACCTTTCAACAGGTCTACTAAATTTTTAACAATGGCTAAACCTAAGCCTGTACCTAAAATCTGTTTATCTTGATTAAAACGTGTAAAACGATCAAAGATATGCTCGAGATCTTCTGTAACGATACCTGTTCCAGTATCTTCAATTTTAAAATTAATACTCGTTTTATTACTTCGCTGATAATTTTTTGTTACGATAAGGCTAATCTTTCCTTCGGTAGTAAATTTAAAAGCATTATTTAATAAATTATGTAGAATTTGATACATCCGAGTACGGTCTCCTATCAGATATTCAGGAATACTCTCATCTATATGGGTTTCAAAAACGAGTCCTCTCTTTTCGGATTCTACTGCGTAAGATGCTGCAAAACCATTAATCAAGTCATGAAATAAAAATTCTTCTTGAACAATAGTGAGTTGCCCCGCTTCAATTTGAGACATGTCGACCAGATCATTAATGAGCGTATTCAAATGCATACTTTCTCTTTTAATGATCCGACTAAGCTCTGATTGTTCAAAATCTAGTTTTGTATTTTCAAGCACTTCTATAAAACCTAAAATACTGGTTAAAGGAGTTCTAATCTCGTGATTAATATTGGCAATAAAACTATTTTTAAATTCTTCTTTCTGTAATAAGAATTTATTTTTCAACACTAGTTCTTTTCCCTTTAATATCGATTCATTTCGTTGTTGCGCTATCGCATTAAGCTCATGATACTTTATTGTATAATCAAAAATAGAAAGTGTAACTTCTATTTTTGAAAATTGAATAGCAATATCACATATCTTTTCGATACCATCATAATCAAGATGAATACATGGAAAATTTAGGGTTTCATCTACCAATCCATCTTCAATAAATCCGCGTAACATTTCAAAAAACGGATGTGCCTCATAAATAGACGATTCTTTTTTCCAATCAAAAACAACACCATCAGTTGCTTTGATCGTACCATCCAATGCAATGGTAAGGTGTTGCATTTTTGGATAATACGAAGTGTTTTTTGTTGTCATTCCCATACCGATTATCTTGTAATTTCAACCCCTAGATCTACAAAGAAATCTTGAACATTTTTATTCGTTTTAGCACTAGTCAAGCAATCTGGAACAATGTTAAGCTCCGTTAACCTATTTCGTATGGTCTGCTCCTTCACCAAATCCAATTTATTTCCAATGATCTTAACCATAACTTTAGGATGATTCGCATTTAGGTATGCAATATCGCTTTCTAAATTTCGATAGGTTTCAGGCCTAGCAACATCAAACACATAGATGAATGCATGTGATCCTAAAAGGTAAGACTTTCGAGTATCCTCGATTTGTGTATGCCCTTCAGTATCCCATATAATCATTGATAATGTATTCCCTTCAGGAGTTTGAATTTCTTTTTTCTGAATTTGTACACCTAATGTTACTTTATAGTCTTCAGAAAAGGCATCGTCTATAAAACGTCTGAATAAGGATGTTTTTCCAACTCCAAAGTGGCCTAAAAGCACTACTTTTTTAGACAATTTCATTTGTAAAATATTTTTTGAGTTTTTGAGTAAAAAGCGCATTATCATCGATATCTTTTTTAGAGATTTGATGTTGCGCGAAATCTAATATTTGATTTTCTAATATGTCTTTAACAGTTGTAGTATAAGCTCCAGAGACTACTGCAGCGATATAATACGAATAAAAATTTTGGACATGAATGGTGTAGAGTTCGTATTCAATCGACTCTAAATTTTGATCTTTCCCATGAAAAGCATCTTCTACAAAACTTTTAATCGCTGTTAGCATTCCTGCTATCATTTCTTTATCGACAGTCCCTTCAGATAAAGGGCTGTATTCTGAAATCAGTATTCCAGAATTTTTTTCAATGACAAACAATTGCATTAACCGCGGTGTCGCATAATCAGATAGCGCGATATCACCATCACTTACCCCTGTACTTTTTGCTCTTTTTTTACGAAACAAATTTTTAAAAGAAAATGCCTCCTTAGTTTTTTGACTAATCTGATCACTTAGTAATCGCATTTCATGTGCGATATACTTTTTAATCATCTTTCCTATAATAGGAAACAAAGCCTCCACTACGGCATCTTGTGAATTTTTGATTTCTTCTTTTAACGTTTGTGTAATGACAGGACCTAAGTCTTGAGGCATATTCTTGATAAACCCTTCTAGTTTATCATCGATAATAGGCCCTACTTTTTGAGATAACTCATTTTTTTGATGAAGGATTGCATAAAGCTCTTCTACATCTTTTGTGATGGAAGCTGCAAACTCTTTCTCCTCAGTGAGCAAAAGTTTTTTTAAAATCTGAAGTTTATCCTCCGCTTCCATATTGATAAAGAACTACAATTACTTTTGAGTGATCTTTTCACCCATAGCAATCAATAAATTACCTAAAGCCTTTTTATCTACCTTATTAGTTTCCAAAGTGGCAACTTTATCATCTAACACATCTTCTAATGCTGTAATTCGAATATTGATATCTGTATTCAAATTATCAATAGATTGAAGTAATTCTTGGCGAGTGCTTTCAATAAACACTTCCAATTCTTTTTTCTGCGCAGTGATTTCTTTTTTTACATTCTCAAACTCAGAATTATATGTCGCAATATTCTCTCCAAAGATTAAGTTTTTGATTGCTTCTATTTTTGAAGAAGGGTCGTTATTTTGTACTTCTTCAATAGCTGGGTTTTCTTTAGCCATTATTCGGTAAGTTTAATTAGTATTTAACGTAAAATTAACTATAAAAATCTAAAAACAACGATCTAAAACGCATTAAAGCAAAGATTCTCTAAAACACAAGGGTGCAACGTGGTATTTTTAATGTAGTTTTTCGTTTGTTTTCAAATACTAAGGATATGTTCTATCTTTACTTCATTACTAAATAGTATAGCACCTATAGCCATGAAATACCATATACGAGAAGCCAATCCCGTCGATATGCCTGCTGTTTTGAAATTAATTCAAGAATTAGCTATTTTCGAAAAAGAGCCTAAAGCGGTAGAATTAACACTTGCCGAACTTACAACAGAAGGTTTTGGACCTAATCCTCTTTTTTATTGTTTTGTTGCCGAGATGGATCAGAAAATTGTGGGCACTGCTATATGCTATTATCGTTTTTCGACTTGGAAAGGACGTTCTGTCCACCTAGAAGATTTAATTGTTACCAAATCAATGCGTCGCCAAGGCATAGGAAATTCATTATACAAGGAAGTTTTGGCATTTGCTAATCGCCATGGAGTACGCAGGGTTGAATGGGCAGTGTTGGATTGGAATACCCCTGCAATTGAATTCTATGAACAAAGCGGGGCAACCTTACTAAAAGACTGGTTTTTAGCACAAATGGATGCCAAAAAGGTGAAATCATACTTAGCAAATCATTGAGAACCTAACCATAAATAGTTCTCTATTTGTAAGAATTTCTATAGTCGATTTTAGTATATTTGTCGTTAGCACAAATAGGAATGAATGCCAGTAGTCACATCGAAGCAAGTAGCCAAAGGGCTTCAATTAGATAAATTAGGTTTTATAGGTACTTTTATAGGTTGGATAATTTTAAAAATCACAAGACTATCGAAGATAAACCGCCAATATGATAGCATCAGTCATTTAAAAGGTTTAGACTTTTTAAATGCGATATTGTCTATGTATGGTGTTACTTTTGAAATTCCCCCTGAAGATTTAAAACGATTACCTAAAGACGGTGCTTTTATAACACTTTCCAATCATCCTTTAGGTGGACTTGATGGCATCTTATTATTAAAACTATTACTAGAAAGCCGTCCTGATTATAAAATCATCGCTAACTTTTTATTACATAATTTTTTTCCTTTAAAATCTTTTATTTTACCCGTAAATCCATTTGAAGATCGAAAAGATATTAAATCTAGTACAGAAGGAATCCGAAAATCAATTGAACACCTTAAAGCTGGAATGCCTTTAGGTATTTTTCCTGCCGGAGAAGTATCTACACATAAAGAAGGAAAAAAAGTTGTCGATCGCCCTTGGGAAATAACAGCTATGCGATTGGTAAAGCACGCTAAAGTACCTGTAATTCCTATTTATTTTCATGCCAAAAACAGCAGGATTTTTTATCAATTAGCTTCCATAAGCGGTACCTTACGGACTGTAGCATTACCTAGAGAAGTTTTTTCTCAAGACAGCAAAGTGATCAAAGTACGTATCGGTAACCCAATTTCTGTAAAGGATCAAGAAGAGCATAAAGATATTCATGACTTTACTAGTTTTCTTCGTAAGAAGACCTATATGCTAGCCAATCCGTATGAAAAAAAGACATTACGAGAATCGATTCCTCAAAATCTAAAACTGGTTTCAAAATCTCCTGAAAAAATCGCACTAGAGCGTAATGCTACCACTATTGAACAAGAGTTGGCGTATTGTAGAACTCATGACAAACGATTATTAGTGAGTAAAAATTATGAGGTTTTCTTAGCTAAAAAAGAGTACATCCCTAATATTCTACATGAAATCGGTCGTTTACGAGAGATCACGTTTAGAGCAATTGGTGAAGGCACAAATCAATCTATAGACTTGGATCCTTTTGACAACTATTACCACCATCTATTTTTATGGGACACCGAAGCTAAAAAATTAGCAGGTGCCTATCGTATGGGGATGGGATCTGAGATTTATAAAGATTTTGGTATTAATGGGTTTTATCTACAAGATTTATTTCGTTTTGAACCAGAACTACACAGCATGATGGGTCAATCCATTGAAATGGGTAGAGCTTTTATTATCAAAGAGTATCAGCAACGTCCTTTACCCTTGTTTTTATTATGGAAAGGTATCGTGCATTGCACTCTTCGATTTCCTGAGCATAAATACTTGATAGGCGGTGTAAGTATTAGTAATAAGTTTAGTAATTTCTCGAAATCATTAATGATTGAGTTTATGAAATCACATTACTATGACCCTTACGTAGCTCAATATGTACGCCCTAAAAAAGAATTTAAAGTAAAGCTAAAAGACGCCGATAAAGATTTTGTTTTTGATGAAAGCCGAAGCGATTTGAATAAGTTTGACAAGATTATTGACGAAATTGAACCCGGAAGTCTTCGCCTACCAGTGCTGTTAAAAAAGTACATCAAACAAAATGCAAAGGTAATCGCGTTTAACGTAGACCCTTTATTTAACAATGCCGTAGATGGCTTAATGTACATTCGCATTGCTGACTTGCCTGAAAGCACCGTAAAACCTGTTATGGAAGAATTTCAAGCAGAATTGGAACGGAAATATTTTAAGCAACCTACAGACATAGCATAACACTCCTAATAACACATTGAATATCACTTTAATCCTCGATGAATAGCCCTTCTTTTAAGCCAACTACCATATTTATTTGTAAAACAATATTTTATCTTTTACTTTAGATAGCTAACAAACAACCTTAAAAACAAATATATCATGGAAATTTTTGATTGGTATGTAAAGTATTAAAAAATTATACTGGCTTCGATGGTAGAGCTAGACGAAAAGAATTTTGGATGTATACATTGGTCAATGTTATTATTTCAATTGTACTTGGTATTATTGGAACTATTTTAAACTTTAAATTATTAAGTAATATCTATAGCCTTGCTGTTTTCCTACCAGGAATTGCCGTAGCTATCCGTAGAATGCACGATGTTGGTAAAAGTGGCTAGTATTGCTTGATCCCAATTTATAATATTATTTTGGCAGTAACTGAAGGTGATCCAGAAGATAATGAATATGATCCTGATCCTAAAACAGGAGAAGCATAATATAAAAAGGGAGTTGGTTCTACTCCAATGTTAAAAACAACCTCCCTTTTTATATACCGATGAGCATCATGCACTCATCATAGCTTTTAGTTCACTAGAACCAAGGCTTTTGATTTGCCTGATACGTTTCATAAAATTCTTCATCTGTCTTAGTCAGGTAGATAATTCCTTCAATTAGACCGATTATGCTTCCTGCTCCACAGGTTACAAAAGTGATAACAAGTTGAATTATTCCTTCTTTTTGATATCCTAAAATAAATTTATGGACTCCAAATCCACCTAATAAAATTGCAAGAAGTCCTGCAATCATTTTTTTGTTTTCTTCAGAATTCACTACCGATTTCACACCACTAGTTACATCGTCTATTACTTCTTTTGCAGTTTCTGAAACCTCTTCAGCTCCTTTTTTTATATTGTCTTCTAAATTATTGTTTTCTTCACTCATGGTTTATTAGTTTAATTAAATGATGCTGGAAATTACAAAAAAAAATGCGATGTGCAATACGATCTTCAATACAGTGTTCGCTATAGTACTAAATTTTGCTGTGCTTGTTGTTCAAACTACTCAAAAAAATGAAGGGTTTAAAAATTCGCGGTATAAACTATACAATGGTTCATCCCTTTATGTTCATCCTTTTTATAAAGACTATTATTTAACAAAACTCTTTTTGATTTTATCTACAATGGTTTGCGCTAATTTTTCTTTAGAAACTACCGTCCAGCCTGCAATATGAGGACTCAAAATAACAGTATCACACTGCAAGAGCTTCTCTAAGGGTTTGGGCATGGTTGCCTTTTCCGAAAATAAGCTTTCAAAAGAAGCATTTTCATATTCCAATACATCTAAACCCGCACCCAATACTTTTCCTGAATCAATGGCTGCTACTAGATCTTCTGTAACCACACTTTTACCTCGCGCTGTATTCAACAACCAAAATGGTTTTTGGAACTTTCCTATAAAACTAGCATTAATCATCTTATCTGTTTCTGGAGTCCACGGTGTATGTAAACTGAGAACATCTGTTTTTTCAAAAATTTCTTCTAGTGTTACTTGTGTAGCATTACTATCTTCTACATCATCTTTTATATCATAACAGAGCACTTCGACATCAAAACCTCTTAGTTTCCGAGCAAATGAGCGCCCCATATTCCCATATCCAATCATGCTCACTGTTTTACCATCAAGTTCGATACCCCGGTTCTCTTCACGTAACCACTGCCCTTGGCGTACTTGTCGATCTGCTGTGTTTAATTTATTGAATACCGATAATAACATTCCCAAAGCGTGTTCTCCTACGGCATTTCGATTTCCTTCAGGCGCAGCAAACAATTGAATCCCTCTTGCGACGGCGTATTGGGTATCAATACTTTCTAACCCTGCCCCTACACGCCCAATAAACTTCAAATTTTTAGCCTTATCTATAAATGTTGTATCAATAGTAAAACGACTACGGATAATAATCCCATCATAGTTGGCAATTTGAGTTTCGATCTCTTCTTTAGAAGCGGTGTATTGCTCATCGTTGGTATATCCCAATGCATTTAATTGCGAAATGAGTAAAGGGTGATTCTGATCTATGTGTAGTATATTCATAATATAAAGTGTATTCGTACTGCCTAGTACTATCTGTGATGATCTATAACACCGGAAGTTCGTTGGATATTCGTACTTTTAAAAGCCTAAAATTAATTTTGCAAGATAGAAAAACAAGAAGATTCCAAAAATATCGTTGCTAGTAGTGATAAATGGTCCCGTAGCAATAGCAGGATCAATCCCTCTTCGATCTAAAATGATAGGCACAAAAGTACCAATTAATGCTGCCACGATGATTACTGCCATTAATGCAGTAGCTATGGTAAGACTAAATGCGAGTTCATACTGCATGATTGTCCCAAAAATAATGATAAGTATCGCCAATGCTAGACCATTGATTAAACCGAGTCCAATCTCTTTAAGTAATCGCTTGGTCAAACTACCCTTCACACTATGATTAGCCAATCCTTGTACTATAATTGCCGAAGACTGTACGCCTACATTTCCTGCCATTGCAGCAATAAGTGGCGTGTAAAAAAATAGGTTTCTATATTTTTCATTTAACATGACTTCTTCAAATCCTTCCAAAATAAACACACTACCTAGCCCACCGAATAATCCTAAAATAAGCCAAGGAAGTCTTGCTCTAGTATGCTCCAAAATACTATCATCTGCCTCTACATCTTGCGAGATTCCGGCAGCAAGTTGGTAATCTTTTTCGGCTTCGTCCTTAATAAAATCGACAATATCATCGATGGTAACCCGCCCTACTAGGATGTTGGTCATATCGACTACAGGAATGGCTTCTAAATCATATTTTTGCATGATTCTGGCGACCTCTTCATCTTCAGTATCTACGGTAACATAATCTACTTTAGGGATATAAATATCTTTGATATAAGACTTTGCCTCTGCTGTCAATAAATCTTTTAAAGACAATCTCCCTTTTAACTTTCCATCCATATCTACTACATAGATAGAATGTACTCGAGTTACATTTTTGGCTTGCTGTCTCATTTCTCGTACACAACCTGCCACCGTCCAGTTTTCTTTGACCTTTACCAGCTCTTTTGCCATTAAAGCGCCCGCAGTATTATCAGCATAAGACAACAGCTCTACAATGTACTCGGCATGCTGTTCATCTTCAATATTAGAGATCACATTTTCAACACGCTCTTCGGGCAACTCTGCAATAACATCTGCAGCGTCATCGGTATCCATTTCTTCTAACTCTTCTGCAATTTCTTTGGCAGATAGTTTTTCTAAAATGTCTTCTCTGAAATCCTCTTCCAGCTCCATAAGGGCTTCTGAGGTTTTTTGACTATCTAATAAACGCACCAAATAGGTGGCTTCTGTAAGTTGTAATTCTTCAAGGATTTCGGCAAGATCGGCAAAGTGGACTTCGGCCAATACTGTAGTTAATGCATTATCATCCTTAGTATTGATAAGGAGTGTAACTTTTTTGATAAGTTCACTAGAAACCTGAAATGCCATGTTTTGGATATTGAGTAGTTACGGTATCACAAACAGCCGCAAAGATACATAAAGAATTGTATTTGATGTATAAATGCTAAATGTTTATTCGCCTTGTATGCGCTAGTAATTACAGCGTTTTACTGACCATTAATGTGAGTTCTACAAACTCTGCTACATTCAATTGTTCGGGACGTTGGGAGAATATTGCTAATGCCCTAGTCTCTTCGTCCAACTGAAATGTTTTTAAACTATTACGCAAGGTTTTACGGCGTTGTCCAAAAGCAGTTTTCACTACGATAAAGAATAATTTTTCATCGCAAGGCAAAGTGCAATCTGATTTTCGGATCAATCGTAACACTCCACTATCGACCTTGGGCGGTGGATTAAACACCGTAGGCGGCACCGTAAATAAATATTCAGCAGTATAAAATGCTTGTGTCAATACCGATAAGATACCATAGGTTTTATTACCTGGGGTACCGCAAATACGCAGTGCTACTTCTTTTTGGAACATTCCTGTAAATTCAGGAATTCGTTCTTTATTCGCCAACATGGCAAACACAATCTGTGTAGAAATATTGTAAGGAAAGTTACCTGTAATGGCAAAAGGTTCATCTGGAAATAATTGTGACAGGTCATATTTTAGAAAATCTCCTTCAATAATCGAAAACATCCCTTTGTGCGCTCTAACTTCAGGATGCTCTAATACAAAACTAGTTTTGAGATAATCAATAGATTCTCTATCTACATCCATAGCAACAAGATCTACTTCTTTTTGAAGGATGTACTTGGTAAGCACTCCCATCCCTGGGCCAATTTCTACAACGTTTCTATATCCTTCTAAGGTAAGCGTATCTCCGATTTGTTTTGCAATACTCTCATCGGTTAAAAAATGTTGCCCTAAATGTTTTTTAGCCCGGACTGCATCTTCTTTATCAAACTGTTTTGTAAACGTTTTCTTATTTTTTTTGAATTTAGATGCCATACGATGTGGATGAAAGACTACTGCCTTAGATGATTACAATGATAATTATATGTGTTATGCCTCCTGTTCACTTATCGTTTTTAATTCGGTAGTGAAGGATAAAAACTGACCTGCAAATCGATTACTCTTCTGGTATAATTGTTCCGCATCTTCTTGTTCATAACGCTGCAGTGTCGCCTTACTATCTGTGGTATATTGCACAGAATAGGTTACTCCGCCCATTTCTTCCTCCACAATTACTTTGGTCAATAATGCTTTACTAAATTTTCCTGTCGCTAACATTGCCGGAATATATTCTTGTTGCATCCAATCCAACCATTGATCATGAATAATTTCTTCTACATTAATCGTTACGTTATAGATATACATGGTCTTAATCGTCATTAGTTTATAGTAAGGTATCTGGCTATTCTATAAGAGTACACCATACCTCACAAAGATCGTACAAAGCTACATAAAGTATTACTACTGGGATAATTTGAAGGTTAGATTTTAGAAATAACGTATCAAGCCTATCCCAAATGTTTTTATGATCCGATAAACTAACTGTTTTCATTAACCTATAGATTAAATAGAATCCCCTGTATCATATTTATTTTGGAGGCAAATAATCTTGAAATGGCTTATCAAGCCATTCACTAGAGACTTAGTTGCACAAAAAGGTTCAGCCTAATAAAAGCGACTAAATTAGATCGATACCATTTGTGTTTAGCTCTTACAGATTCCCGTATATAAACAAACGAAAAAGGTTCTTGACAACTATTTATCTAGCTTACAGCATGATTACACCTTACACATCTATAATCATCTTTCCAATTGATTCCTAAAAAACAATCACTACAAACCTCATCCATTTTGAACCCATCAGAAAACTATACGAGGTTTTAACCTTTAAAAAAATCCGTTTAAACACTTGTATATTCAAAATAATATGCTATCTTATCACGCCTTATTTACAATAAACTTAACCTTTTCACCCCTTACTATGATTAATTTAAAACCCCTAAAATCGCTTAGTTTACTCTTTATTACTTTCCTTTTATTCTCCTGTATAACAGACACTGATTCATTAAGTGATCTTGCTTTAATAGATGAAAATGAAAGTATTGACCCCAATGATTCAGAAAATGATGAAAATGATGAAAATGACCCAAAATTATGCGAAAATGGTTATTTTGTAACTTCTTATGGCACTAGTGATAATGATGGTTCTAGCGAAAATAAGTCATGGAGTATTCAACATGCTATAGCTGTAGCTCAAGCTGGAGATATTATATATGTAAAAAGTGGAGATTATGGCAATATCGAGTTATTGCAGACTAACAATGGAACCGCTGACAACCCTATAAAATTTATTGGATACAACAACACTATTTGTGATATCTCTTCGAACGAAACTTCAAGTTATTCTTATGGAGATTCCTATGATGATTTGCCTTTACCAAAATTTTCTGGTGATGGAAGTGGAACATCTTTTAACATCACAGGTGAGCATGTTCATATAGAAAATTTTATCTTAAAAAATTTTAATATAGGAATTCTGTCTAGTGGTGATAACAATATAGTGAAAAATTTTATTGTTCTCAATATGGGAAACCAGAATGAAAATAATTATACCGGTTTTGGCATAAGAGCAATTGGCAGCGATATTACAGTTGAAAATTGTTTTGTTCTTAACGCTGGAGCTGAGGGAATAACCATTCAAGAATCTGAAAACGCAAAAGTTTTAAATTGTAGTGTCTATTCAGATAACATTATCAATCCTACAGACTACTACATACTATTTAATGGTAATGTTAGAAATTCCTTAATCCAAAACAGTGTTGCGCATCGAGAAAAAGACCTACATCATCCCGGTCATGGTTTGATATTCAAAAATGGCCCTCAATACAACACTATAAGAAATAGTAAAGTTGTCAATACCAATATTGAAATGAATTTTGGCAATGTCGCTTTTAATACTATTGAAAGTACAACCCTAACTGGAAGTTATTATAATTCTGGTGATACGGCTGGAGGAATTGAGCTAAATAACGGAGCTCATCATAATACTTATAATGACATTACTGTTTCTGGCACATGGGGTGGAGTACGCTTTAAGGATTATCGCGATGGAACCAATAATCCAAACGACTTAGTAAATGCTGGTCACCATAACACCTTTAATAGGATTACAATTTCTAATTGCCAAGAAGCAATTTTAATGGATGACTATGGTCATGAATATGGCGGCGAAACTCATGATAATACATTTAATGATTGCGCTATATCTAATTGCCAATCATTATTTCGTGTGCATAGGCCTAATAGCAATTTTAAAATAGCAAATACATCCATTGATAACGTCGATGAACTAAAAGATGAAAACAAATCATTTACGCTAAACCCGAACACTATATTTGAAAATTGTACTACGACAAATACTAATTTTAGTTTACCTTAAGAGAAAGGTGTAATTTTCTATTGTACCTCACAAGGGCAAAGACTACTTGAGGCAAAAAATCCCCTTGTTGCTATTAATCGTTTAGAACACTATTGGTATCAAACCTCTTTTACAGGAGTAGAGATATCCCACTGTTTAGCTGTAGCATTATAACAATGTGTAACTAAATTGATATCAACTATTGGCAACCGCTCTTTTTTTTGTTCTTCCAATTGATTTACCATAGCTTCTACCACCACATCATAATCTTCCAGATAAAGCTGGTCTATTGGTTTTTCGAAATCTATATTTGCGAATGCTGTTTGTTTTTTATCTTGATCTGTAATCGATTTAATGATACAATACACGGTCTTATTAGCATTACCATCATACACAAAATCTATATAATAGTGAAATACTTTTGACACAGAAGATGTGTAATGATCTGAAGTCTTAATCGTTAACCGATCATTAAACACAAATTTTCCATGCTTATCCTTGATTTGAATGTAAGGAGTATCCAAACCTTTGTTATTACACTTTTTGATATGCTTACATAAATGAGTAATCATAAATTGATACCGGCTATCCGTGTTATAATCAATATCATAGTCTATATTCTCCACAACATCGGGGTACCATATCTCATTTACTAAATCGTTTATATCGGTATTATCGGGCATGGGTTACTGTTTAAGATATTGAGCTTTAATGTTATTAAAAAATAGCTAAATAAGCATTCTAATTAATCGCATCACCTCTAAGGGTTCTGAATTTTTTTCGGGCTGCTACAAAATAAATACTGTCGGCGTAGTTAAATAGTATCTTCTCATATAATTCTTTCGCTTTTTCAGGCATATTAAATTGCGTTCGATAAAGTTCTGCAAGCCAATAATGGGCATCATCTGCTAAAATGTCTTCCGGGTAAAATTCTATGATCTTAAGGTAATTTACTTTTGCATTTTCAAAATTCTGTTCTAGCTCCAATAATTTAGCTTGCCGATATAGGGCTTCATCTTCAATTTTTTCACCGCGATGCTCATTAAGAATTTCTTGATAACACGCAATTGCATCACTATTTTTATGCTGAAAAGATAATAAATCTGCCTTTGCAAATATTTTAAGTGCTATTTGTGTCGAATCTTCGTGGATATTATCACTAATAATCAAACTTAGCTCCATCGCATCATTAGCAATTAATTGAGAGGTCGAAGATTTCAACACATCCAATTGCGTTTGTGCCCACGGAAAATCACCTCTATAATAACTCGTTTTAGCGACTTTAAATCGAGCGTCTTGTGCTAGAAAATTATTTTTCAATGCATTCTGGACTTGGGTATAATAAATGAGTGCTTGGTTAAATTTTTGATCCAACACCAAAATATCTCCAATTTCCATTTTAGCTCTAGAGGACTGGAACCTCGACAATTTTTCTCGCTTCAATAACGCTTTTAAAAATGCAACAGCTGCTTTCTTTTTATCTTGATTGAACGCCAAGAAATGTGCATAATCGATTTGCAACCCTATCGTCTCTCTAGAAAGCCCGTAATCTTCGAATACTGTATTATACTGTGCATTGATTACATCATACTCTTTTGGTGTAGCATCAATTACTTTAGCATTTAAAATAATCTTGTGCGCCGTAAGTTTTAAATCTTTTGATGCTGGAGTTTCCAAAACATAATTCAAAATTTGTGCTGCGGATTTCAACTCCTTTTCTGAAATCGCAATTCGAGCAATATCAATTACATCATTCAACCCTTTATTGGTCCGTTTATAAATTGCTTTTTCTTGTGTAAATGCTTTTTTAAACTCTTTCTGCTGTACAAAAAGCCAACTCAACATTTTATTATATAAAATATCAGGGTCTTGTTGTGATTTTTTGATCAGTAATTTTTTTAAAATAAGATTGGGTTTATGGGCGGGGTCTTCTGTAATATACTCACTAAAGTTTCGTCGTACTACAGCAGCATAATTAGGTTGTGACTTGACAAGGTTAAGATAACTTTCAAACATTTTTTCAAGCCTCCCTTGCTCTCCGTAAATTTTGGCTAATTGAATGTTAAAATTGGACATCGGATTGGCTTCCATTCCTTTTTCATATACCAGTGCTGCTTCATCAAGCAGGTTGTATTTTTCAAAAGTTTGCCCTAGCGAATATGCTGTATTGCTACTATTCGTTTGAAATGCTTCAATAGCTTGGTTATAATATACCCTAGCTTTTTCGTTGTTTTCTTGTAAATCGTAATGATGTCCTAGTTCTACTAGAAACAAGGCATTGTTGGGTTGCCTTTTGAGGTGTTTTTGTATTATTTTTTCACCTTCCTCAAATTGCTCTAATTGTTGATACGCAGCAACGAGTCCGAGAAAATGATTGATGCGGCTTGAATTTTTTTTGTATAGTTTTTGATATACAAATAATGCTTTTTCATAAGCTCCTTGCTCCATATAGTTTTTAGCCAATTGCTCAGACTGACCAAACATTGGAATCGTTAATACTAACAAAAGACCTAGAAAAATACAACGCATATATCCATTTTTTATGTAAATATAGCGAATTCCGTAGTGTGAAGCTAGCCGTTTACCCGCCTACTTCTTAGGCTCATTATAACATTTTTTAAGCGTTTGAAATCACAAAGCATATTACTTATCTCTCCAATGCTGTCCATTTAATTTTAAAGCTGCTTTTAACACATCTTTTTGACTGATCTGTCCTACTAACTTCCCATCTTCTAGAATCGGAAAACGACGTCTTTTAGAATTTAAAAATTTATCCGCAGCATCAAAGATACTAGCATTACCATCGATCGTATCTACATCTTTAGCCATAAATTTTTCGACATTATAATTTTCCATTGGCATGTTATAATACCGACTCTCATTAATTTGTTTGATACAGTCTCCTTCGGAAATTATTCCTAACAATTCATTGTCTTTACTGACTACAGGCCCTCCAGAAATTTTGTATTTTATTAAGGACTCCATGACCTCCATAACCGATTGATCTGGACTAAAAGTAATTAACTTCTGCGTCATATAGTCCGACACTTTTATTGGTGTCTCATCCTGCTTCTTCACTTTAGGGCGTGCCCCCTGAAAACTAATTATACCCATAATTTTAAAAATTTTGTGAATTCTAAATTTACTAAAATTAAAGGACTTTTGTTACACTATTATCATTTAAAATACACATATACATCATTTTACGTTTATACCACACCTTTTTATACTTGTAGACAAATACACTATACACTTGCCCCACAGATGTACGTCTTATCGAATACCGACGTAATATTTTACGTCTCTACGGTATTATTTTAATATCTTTATGAAAATAATACGGCAATGAAAAAATTCCCTTCATTATTATCATTTACCCTAATTTTATTTGCCTTGTGGTACACTTTTTACAGTGCTATGCCGCAACGCATTTCAGATTTGGAAACCCCAAAAGAAGAGTTTTCAACACTTCGTGCTTTAACCCATGTAAAAGCTATTGCAAATACGCCACATTATCTGGGTAGCCCAAATCATGAATCGACCAAACAATATATTATTGACGCTTTAAAAGCGCTAGGATTACACCCTGAAATCCAAGAAGGTTTTGCCTTGCATCTGCCAGGAGAACTTGGTAAACCACAAAATATAATCGCTAAAATAAAAGGCACTACAGACGGTAAAGCACTGCTTTTAATGGCGCATTATGACAGCGCTGGGCATTCTGCTATAGGCGCTAGTGATAATGGCAGTGGAGTCGCTACGATTCTAGAAGGCATTAGCGCATATTTATCGGCTAAAAAAACACCTAAAAATGATATTATTATCTGTTTTACTGATGGAGAAGAACTTGGTCATCTAGGTGCTGAACTTTTTATCAAAGAACATCGGTATGCTAAAAACATTGGTATTGCTTTAAATTTTGAGGCTAGAGGTAGCGGAGGACCTTCCTATATGCTAATGGAAACTAACGGCAAAAACGAAGGGATGATCGCTGCTTTCGGTAACGCGAAAGTTCCATACCCTGTCACCAATTCATTGGCGTATAGCATCTACAAACTATTGCCAAATAATACCGATCTCACAGTACTCAACAAAAAGGGAAACATCGAAGGGTATAACTTTGCTTTTATTGATGATCATTTTGATTATCACTCGGCAAACGATACTTGGGAAAACCTTGATCTTAATGCGCTCCAACATCAAGGAACTTACCTTATGCCGTTGCTTGATTATTTTGCAAACGCTAATCTTTCGAATATAAAATCAGATCAAGATTATGTTTATTTTAACGCACCTATCGTGAACCTTATTAGCTATCCTTTTAATTGGATTTATGGGTTATTAGGTATTGCTGTGTTTTTATTTTGTGGGCTATTGTGGTATGGTAAAGTCATGCGCCGTATCTCTTTTAGGGAAGTAGCTAAAGGAATTGCAGTTTTATTAGCAGCCTTGTGTATTTCGGCTATACTCACCTTTGGAGGTTGGTTATTGATCCAGTTCTTATACTCAGAATATCCTGAAATACAACAAGGGTTTCCATATAATGGACATTACTATATTGGTGCTTTTGTATTCTTGTCTTTGGGGGTTTGTTTTCGATTGTTTGCTAGAATCCATACAAAAGATAATCAGCCTAGTCTAATGACTGCGTCCATAATGATATGGCTAATTATCGCCGCATGTACTGCAGTTTACCTTAAAGGCGCTAGTTATTTCATTATTCTTGTCTTTTTTGGTCTTATTGCATTATATATTATGATTCGACAGCGCATGCCTAATGCAATATTAATGGTACTCCTTACCTTTCCTGCACTTTATATCATAGCGCCATTTATAGAAGCTTTTCCAATTGCTCTAGGATTAAAAATCATAGCAGTTGCTGCCATACTTACCGTTTTATTATTTGGGCTATTAGTGCCAGTAATAGGGTTCTATCGACGAAAAAAAATATTAGGCCTACTCGCCTTTGGTCTTGCCTTTTTATTTCTAATTATCGCACATTTTAAATCTAATTTTACCACGGAACACCCCAAACCAAATAGCTTGCTCTATCTATTGGATACCGATCAAAATACCGCTACATGGGCAACTTATGACCATACTTTAGATTCTTGGACTAAAAATTACATCACTACTCCTCAGGATAGCATTCTTTTTTATCATAGGTACCCACTGCAAAGCAAATACAGTACTGAATTTACATATACCAGTACTGCGCCAGTAAAAGCAATACCTCAACCGGTTACTCATATACAACAGGACACCCTATTAGGAGACCGAAGACAAGTTACATTGCAGATCACTCCAAAACGTACTATCCATCGTATGGAAGTCTATTTTGAAAACGTAATGCCCTCTGATACCATTTTGGCAAATGGAACTACATTTCCAATACACCCACCCATGAAGAAAGCTGTAAAAAAGGACCGCATTACTTACTATGTGAGAGATCGAGAACCTCTAGTCTTACAACTGAACATTAGAAAGGAGCATATTCCAAAAATCACGCTACTAGAATCTTCTGTAGACTTATTAGAAAATCCAGTATTCTCTATACCTAAACGAGAAGCGTATATGATGACCAAACCTTTTATACTAAATGATGCAATCGTATTAAAAAAGACGATTACACCAGAATATATCGTTAAAGCACCAGACACGACAAGTCTCTAATTGACATACATCATTCTTTTACTCAAAAAGAAACAGGTTCTTTCTATCTATTTTTTTGTGAAAAATACGCTTGTCGAAGCATTCTTTTGACTACCATACGATGAAAAGGTGCAATGATAAACATATATGCTTTTCCTGTAAAGTTAGTGTACTGGACTAGCGTAGTTACTTTAATATTATATTGCTCTTCTTTGGTATTATGAATGCTTACTCTAAATTTTAAATGGGTATCGTTTGCACCTAATATCATTTCATCTGTGGCTATCGAATAGATTTCAAAAAAACCAATATACCCTCCAACTTCCAATGCAGTATTTACATTTGTTGGCGGATCTGTCTGTAAACCGATCATTTTTGCGAAAAAGTTTCGCACCTTAAAGAGTACCGAAACCCAGCCTGGAATAGTTCCAAAAATCAACATCGCTATCTTTGGTAGCGAATCGCTATGATTGGTGGTCGCAAAAGTATCTTTAAAATCTACTGAAGAGAGGGCATTTGTTATTCCTATGGTTTCTGGAACTTGATCTTCTATAACTATTCTCATACTTTTAAGGAGTTTACAATGGTTACAAGATCAATACTATTAAGGTCTTCAATACTAAACTTTCTGTCCATAAATCGGATGCAACCAATGTCATAAAAATATACACAATCTATAGTAAAACAAAAAGAATAAGCCAAAATCACTTAGCCGTGCAATAAAGACTCCCTTTTTAATACTATATAGGATATAAGCGCTATACAAAATAGTATTTTAGCCTTATGACAACGACAAAAATCTCCATCTTAGGTACTGGTTGGCTGGGATTGCCACTAGCTCAAACCTTAGTAGCACAAGGCAATCGTATTAAAGGAGCGACAACTTCTGAAAACAAATTAGACACATTACAACAAGAAGGTATTCAACCGTATCAAATAGCACTCACAGAAAAAGATCCAGAAGGCCCCATAGCTTGTTTTCTAGAAGGGAGTGAGATCTTAATTATCAATATCCCACCCGGATTGCGTCGAAATCCAAATGGTAATTTTATTGCTAAAATTGAAAATCTAATTCCGCATATAGAGCAATCTACTATAGAAAGAGTATTGTTTATCAGTTCTACCTCAGTATTTGCTGATCAAGAAGATTTTCCTATAATCACATCTGAGACATTACCAAATGCAACCTCAAACACAGGAAAACAATTGATTGCCGTAGAACAGTTGTTACACAATAACACAAACTTTGACACTACCGTGCTTCGTTTTGCTGGTTTGTATGACGAACGTCGACACCCTGCCACAATGTTATCAAAGCGAAAAGGGATTAAGAACCCAAATGCTCCTGTTAATCTAATTCATTTAGACGATTGTCTTGGAATTATTCAACGCATTATCCAAACTCAAAATTGGAATATTACCTATAATGCTGCTTCTCCTACACATCCACCAAAAGCAGAGTATTACAGTAGTATTTGTACGCAAATGGGCATTCCAACTCCGGATTATGACTTTAACACCCTCTCTAAAGGCAAGGTTATTGATGCTAACCCTCTAGTAGACCTATTAGCATATACATTCACAATACTACTATAGTTGTGAATCCAAAAAAAGCCTCACAGGTATTGAATCCCTGTGAGGCATGAACACTCCAACCAACCAAAATTAATTATTCTACTACAAAATGTTTGGTAATCCGTTCCGCTTGTTCCCCTATGACCAACATATATGCTCCAGGAATCAATCCAGAAATATCAATACTGAATGCAGAAGCTCCTATACCTTGTATGGTATTATCATAGTGCACATTACCACTCATATCTACAATATGAACTCCCACAGTCTTAGAAATAAGATCTATATCCTCTCCGTTTAAATCCACATTTAAAACTGTACTAGCGGGATTTGGATATAGTATCGGATTAGTATCTTCTTCTAGTATATTTGTATCTTCTACTACCGAATTATATGGCACTTCGGGCAAGTGCCAAAATGCACTTACGAAACCGTTTTTAATATTTTTACTTGCATCGTTATAGAGCACATATTCAGCATCAGTACTCTCTGGAGTGCCTGATGGAAACCCATCTACTTTAATCGTATATTGAGGCCCTTTGATACTAAATGCCCTTGCAGAAGTAATTTTAATATTAACACTATTATTTACATCAACCAAAGCACCTACAATACTCCCTTGTTCCATAGTTTCAATTCGACCTGAGGTATTATGCACTGCTACTGTATTAGAATTAGTAATTCTTAATGGTGTTGATATTCCTTCTTCACTTCCTGTTCCTCCTCCTGTTTCAGTCTTAAATAGATAGATACTAACATTATTAGAATTTCGTATTTCTGACTGTGCCGATGCAGGAGAACTCGTACCATATCTTTCGAAATTCATACTATACAAATTCAGATTACTAGCGCCATCTGCAATAAAAGCACGAAAATTATTCTTTTTCGTTAGAAACCTTAATTGTGTATGGGTGCCATGCACACCATACCATTTTCCTCCTCCTCCAGAGCCTACTCTTACAAAATACTTCTTAAATCGATCTATATGAGTAGCCTTATCCCATAGACTATAATCTCCAAAAACTACGTTTGCTACTACAGAACCCTCCCCTTGTTTCCAAAAAAGAAAAGACATATCATTATTATATGTACTCGGGTCATTAAGTTGGTAATCTGATTTTTGATCTTGCAAAAACACATCAGCTAGTAACGCCTTACCATCAAGCAAAGCCTCTGTGGTAACTAGAGGCGCAGTATACCCTTTAGTATGCATTTCAGGTTTTGCCCTAATAACACTATTCACTTTACTGGTTCCTAATAGTTTACTTTCTGCTCTAAGAATTAAAGAGTTATCCATGTAATATACCCCACGCGGAATAAACACACGTTCTTTTCCTTGATATTGAACTTGATCGGATTCGTTATGAATATTATTCAATACTGTTTGCACATAAGAATGGTCAGGGTTCTTATCTATCCCCAATGCGGGGTCTAACATAAACACATCATCTGCTAATAATTCAGTATATGCTTTTGTATTCACTTCATTTGTAGAAATAATTGCTTTAAAAGGGAGTTTTAAGTCTTTTTTAATCGGATTTACATGTTTATTAATGACTTCCCACGGTGCTGAGGGTGGGTTCATTATAGGATTATAAGGAATTGTTACATCTTCAGGGCTTTTTTTAGGATCTTTGGATGAATCCCATATCACAAATTGATCATTATTATTTGCCTTGTGATGTGCAAATGCTCCTATAGCATAAGGAGATTCATTGGACTCTTTGTCAAGGAAAACCTTTTTATTTCCATTAGTACCTCTTACAATAGCAGTAACTTTTCCTCGAATATGTACATTTTCTAAATATATATTATTGGATTTATGAATCCAAAATAATGCATCGGCAGGATCATCACCCCCTTCTATATCAATAAGTGCATCAACAATACTAATTCCTTTTTGATCTACAAACCCTTCATCTCTACCATAAAGTGTATGATCTGGATTATTACGATCATCAAAAATACGAGGAGTATCTTTTTTGATATACAAACCGATTAAGGCATGCCCTTTATATGTAGGCCCTGAAAAAACAGCATCTGTTTGATCGATAAAACGCATTCCTACCATAAGCATTTCTTGTGTAATTCTAGGATCCATACTTACAAAGCCATGCTTTCCTCCTTCTACAGTACAATTAAAATAGCCCCCTCCAGAACCTAAACCCCCTGTTAAACCGGCATAAGCACCCTCTGCTTTAATTAAACAATTTTCCATACTACACCCTTGAGCTCCAGCAAAACGCACACCTACTGCGCTAGAATGATTTCTTACATCAAAAACAACATCTCTTATTACCATGTTAAAATTAGAAGAAGACGATTCTACATTAATATTTTTCCTCCATGTTTCACTAGAGATTGTACATCCAGAAGCATCATTACACAAACCCATCGAGTTATTAGTAGCACTAACTAACTCTGCATAGGCTTGTAATAATGGTGCCATATCCTTATGCTTTGGATCATTTTTATGAAATTTTCCTTCAGTAGAGGCTAATTTCAATACAGCCCGTTGGTTTCCGTTACGCCCCCCTACAATTTGGATAGAATGTGCTCGGTCATTTCTATACTGCCCAGGTTTATTATTAGGATTTTTAAAGGATTGTAAACTTGCACTTATTGTTCTAGAAATTTTGTACGTCCCAGCAGGAATATATACTACATAATTCCAATCTCGAGCAAAACGTATCGCATCTTCTATAGCGTTGGCATTTGCGTTGGCATTACCACCAGAACTAGCCCCAAAAAGTGTCACTGGTAAATATCCTATCCTAAGTAGCCCATTAGCATCCCAATTTTCTTGTAATTTATTTTGAATTTGATTATTTGGTATAAACACTTCATAGTTTTGCAAGTGTTTCGGCAATTGAGGATGTTGATATAACGAACCTGTAGGTATCGTTTGTGCTCTTCCTGAAAGAATACTAACCAGAAAAGCTACCACTAAAAATAAATTATGCTGTTTCATCGTGTTTTAAGATTTTGGTGTGAATTAAAAAATTTGGTTAACCAATACGTACTCCTAAAGATACTGAGGGCACCTATTACTTTATAAAGTAATGAGTGAATGGTAGTAACCATTATGTAAATGGATAAAAAACGAGAGTATATGGTACTTTTGCACCGCTCTTTTTTTAGCATAATTCCCTCACACACAAAAATTAGCTATAGTTGTAAACCAATTAAAAAACAAAAAACCGAAGCAGATTGCTTCGGTTTTTTGTTTTTTCAAAAATATTTTATAACGTAAATCTCACTACTTAATACTTCGTACTAAGTACTACATTACATACTATCCCTTTGCACTTGCTTTTAAGTACTCACGATTCATACGCGCAATATTTTCTAATGAAATTCCTTTAGGACATTCGATCTCACAGGCTCCTGTATTGGTACAGTTTCCGAACCCTTCTTCATCCATTTGGTTTACCATGGCTAATACACGGTCTGTAGCTTCTACTTGCCCTTGTGGTAATAACGCGTATTGCGATACTTTGGCAGAAGTAAACAACATGGCAGAAGCATTTTTACAAGCCGCTACACAAGCACCACACCCGATACAGGTTGCTGCTGCAAAAGCATCATCTGCATCATCTTTATTAATTGGAATTGCATTGGCATCTATGGTATTTCCAGAAGTATTTACCGAAACATATCCACCCGCATGTTGGATACGATCAAAAGCACTACGATCCACCATTAGATCTTTTACTACAGGAAATGCTTTTGCTCTAAAGGGTTCGATATAAATCGTATCGCCATCCTTAAACTTACGCATGTGTAACTGACAGGTTGTTACCCCACGATCTGGCCCATGTGGTTCTCCATTGATCTGTAATGAACACATCCCACAAATCCCTTCTCTACAATCATGATCAAAGACAACAGGCTCTTCTCCTTTATGGATTAATTGCTCATTCAATACATCTAACATCTCTAAAAAAGACATGTCTCCTTCAATTCCAGTAACCCTATAGTCTACTATCTTTCCTGTTGCAGTAGCATCTTGCTGACGCCATATTTTTAATGTAAGATTCATCATAGTTTTTAGTTGATGGTTGATGGTTGCTAGTTGTTGGTTTCATCAACCAACAACTAGCAACTGCCAACTATTTATACGATCGTGTTTTTAACTCTATATTATCAAAGACTAAGTCTTCTTTATGCAATTCTGCATTCTTAGGTTCTCCTTTATACTCCCAGGCAGACACATACTTAAAGTTTACATCATCTCTAAGGGCTTCTCCTTTTTGTTCTCCATCTTGCTCTACAGACTCTTCTCTAAAGTGTCCTCCACAAGATTCTTTTCGTTGTAATGCATCCTTAGCAAATAATTCTCCTAGTTCTAAGAAATCAGCTACACGTCCTGCTTTTTCCAATTCTGGATTCATACCACTAGCAGAACCCGGTATTTTTACATTCGCCCAAAAATCTGCGCGTAATGCTTCAATATCTTCAATGGCTTCTTTTAGTCCTTTTTCATTACGAGACATTCCACATTTCTCCCACATGATCTTACCTAATTTTTTATGGTAATAATCTACAGAATGTTGCCCTGCGGCTCCCATTAATTTTTCGATACGATCCTTAACCTCTTTCTCCGCTTCATCAAACTCTGCCGTATCCGTAGGTATTTTACCGGTACGAATATCACTAGATAAATAATCTCCGATAGTATATGGCAATACAAAATATCCATCTGCTAATCCCTGCATTAATGCAGAAGCTCCTAAACGGTTTGCTCCGTGATCAGAGAAGTTTGCTTCTCCTGCAGCATAACATCCTGGGATAGTCGTCTGTAAATTATAATCTACCCATAATCCACCCATCGTATAATGTACTGCTGGATAAATCATCATTGGTGTTTTGTATGGATTCTCATCTACGATCTTCTCATACATTTGGAATAAGTTTCCATATTTATTCTCAATCACCGCTTCTCCTAATTCAAGAATTTTAGCAGGTGATGGGTTTTCAATTCCTGAAGTTAATGCTTTTTCTTTCCCATACCGTTGTATTGCGGCTGCGAAATCAAGATATACAGCTTCTCCTGTCTTATTCACTCCAAAACCAGCATCACAACGCTCTTTTGCAGCTCTAGAGGCTACATCACGTGGCACTAAGTTTCCAAAGGCTGGATAACGACGCTCTAAATAATAGTCACGTTCTGCTTCGGCCAATTGTGTTGGTTTTAATTTCCCAGATCGAATGGCTTCTGCATCTTCTATACGTTTAGGCACCCAAATTCGTCCATCATTACGCAATGATTCTGACATCAACGTTAACTTCGATTGATGATCTCCAGATACTGGAATACAGGTTGGGTGAATTTGTGTATAACAAGGGTTTGAAAAGAATGCTCCTCTACGGTGTGCTCTCCATGATGCCATTACATTACTTCCCATGGCATTGGTGCTTAAGAAAAATACGTTTCCATATCCTCCGGTAGCCAATACTACAGCATGAGCAGAATGACGCTCAATCTCACCAGTCACTAAGTTTCTAGCGATAATCCCTCTTGCTTTTCCGTCGACCTTTACTAAATCTAGCATTTCGTGACGGTTAAAGGCTTGTATTTTCCCTCTCTTGATTTGACGATTCATTGCTGAATACGCTCCCAATAGTAATTGTTGCCCTGTTTGTCCTTTTGCATAAAAAGTACGAGATACCAATACCCCTCCAAAAGAGCGGTTATCTAACAATCCACCATATTCTCTAGCAAAAGGTACCCCTTGCGCTACACATTGATCGATAATATTGGTCGATACTTCTGCCAAACGGTGCACATTCGCTTCACGAGAACGGTAATCTCCTCCTTTTACCGTATCATAAAATAACCGGTAACTAGAATCTCCATCTCCTTGGTAATTTTTTGCGGCATTAATTCCTCCTTGTGCTGCAATAGAATGCGCACGTCTTGGAGAATCTTGATAACAAAATGTTTTTACGTTATACCCCAACTCGGCTAATGTAGCTGCGGCACTTCCTCCTGCCAATCCGGTACCTACAACAATAATATCAATATTACGTTTGTTTGCTGGATTAACTAGATCGATTTTATTTTTATGATTCGTCCACTTGTCTGCCAGTGGACCTTCTGGTATTTTAGCATCTAAAATTGACATCTTGTGGCGATTTAATGATTAAAAAAATGGAATACAGCAACGATAATAAATCCTAAAGGAATTACAATCGAAAATGCTTTAGCAAACTTGGTTGCTGCTACAGAAAACTTATTATTGAACCCTACAGATTGAAAAGAGGAAGCAAACCCATGCCATAAGTGTAACCCAAGGAATACAAAAGAAATGACATATAATAAAGTACGCACTGGACTTTCAAACTTGTGTGCTAATTCTCCGTAATATCGTGTAGCATCTTCTGGCAGGTGATTGATATATTTGTATGCAATCTCTGGCACCCAGAAATCATAGAAATGCAATCCTAAAAATGCTAAAATCACCAATCCCGAAAGAATCATATTTCTAGACATCCAAGAAGCATTAGCGCCTCCATCATATTTTGCATATTTTACTGATCTTGCGCTTCTGTTTTTTAATTCTAAAATAAACCCCATAATGAAATGGAATACTACTCCAAAAATTAGTACTGGTTGTAATACAAATTGCACTACTGGATTCCTACCCATAAAATGAGAGATCTCATTAAATACTTCAGCACTAAAAAGCGAAGTAAAGTTAATGGTAAAATGTTGTAGCAAGAAGAACACTAAGAAAAGTCCTGACAATGCCATAGCAACTTTCCTTGCTATCGAAGAGGTTATCAATCCACCCATTATATTATAACTATTTTATTATTTGTGTTACAAAAGTAGGTCACAAGCATGGTATTGACAAACATTACAATTGCTTTATGTCCTTATTTAGAATGAATATAAGAAAAAATTGGCCTCTTTTTCTTTGCTACGAAAACGGTTGAAAATCAATACTTCAACTTAACATAGGAATAAAGGCAGTTTTTTATACATATCAAATTTTTAACCCCTATACAGTACGAATACTTAATTTTTATACGTATTTCTACCTAAGTATTGATTTTCGTGATTTAGAGCTACTCAATTTGCATATCTCTGCTTGTTTTCAAACTTATTTTGAATTATCCTTCTAATTTCGAGAGCGCCACCTCATCTTTTCGATCTTTTATCATTCCATAAAATAAAGGTTCTATTGTGTTTTATTCGTAATCGAACTCCATTTTCTAAGTCAATACCCTGCTGCATACCCATATTCAAAAATCGAATTTCAATTGAATAATCTCTACTGCATCATTTTTTTTCTTCTTTTCCTTCCCCGTATTCAAGTTTGATAAGGAAATACCTAATAACCGAACCGAATTTTTCATTCGCTCTTGATACAACAATTCTTTAGCTGTTTCTAGTAATATTGCTGCATTATGCACAAAATAGGGCAAGGTCTTACTTCGAGTTTGTAGGGTAAAATCACTGTATTTTATTTTTAAGGTTACCGTTCTGCCAGATACTTTATTACGTTTCAATCGTCTTTCCAATTCTTCAGCAATACTTTGCAAACGTTCTACCATATAAATCTCTGAAGCAATATTTTCTCTAAAGGTTCGCTCTGCTGCCAATGACTTACGTTCACGATCGGGTTGTACAGGACTATTATGAATCCCACGAACTATAGCATAATAGTACCGCCCTGATTTTCCAAAATTTGTACTCAAAAACGCCTCAGACTTCTCTTTAAGATCGGCACCTGTATAAATGCCCAATGCATACATTTTTTTTTTGGTCACCTTCCCTACCCCATAAAAACTCTTCACATCCAAACCTTCTAAAAACGGCAATACTTCTTCTGGGTTCACCGTTTTTTGCCCATTGGGTTTGTTGTAATCACTAGCTACCTTTGCAATAAACTTATTGATCGATATCCCAGCAGAAGCGGTCAACCCGATCTCATCAAAAATACGCTGGCGAATTTCTTGGGCGATCAAACTCGCACTTGGGTTTCCTTTTTTATTTTGGGTGACATCAAGATATGCCTCATCTAGCGACAAGGGTTCTACCAAATCGGTATAGTCATAAAATATTTTTCGAATTTGTACTGAAATTTCTTTATAGCGATCAAAACGTGGCGGTACAAATAGTAAGTCCGGACAATTGCGTTTGGCGGCCATTCCACTCATCGCAGAACGCACACCAAACTTACGTGCTTCATAACTTGCAGCACTCACTACACCTCGTTTTTCACTACCCCCAACAGCCAAGGGTTTTCCTTTGAGTTCTGGATGATCCAACTGCTCAACCGAAGCATAAAAGGCATCCATATCTACATGGATTATTTTTCTATGGGGTGGAATGTTCATGTGTACTACAAAGATATATATTTTAGAAACAAGATCGCTGCGCTGCAAGAAACAAGAATCAGGAATCAGGAATCTTATTGTGGTTTCAGGTCTTGGGTATCAGGTGTTAACCTACTTCAAAATATTCACCTTACATTCTTTAACTCCATACCTTCTTAACTTCTTAACTTCTTAACTTCTAAATTATA
The DNA here is from genome assembly GCA_937951135.1 of uncultured Aquimarina sp. Taxonomy (GTDB): domain Bacteria; phylum Bacteroidota; class Bacteroidia; order Flavobacteriales; family Flavobacteriaceae; genus Aquimarina. The sequence continues at coordinate 38,735 of CALFCI010000022.1, forward strand.
TACTAGCATTTTTCATAAACTACTATCTTTACTTCCTAACTGTTATTGCTATGATCGAAATTGAACGTAAGTTTTTAGTCACCTCAACCCAATTCAAAACTGAAGCGGTTCGCAATACTCGTATTGTACAAGGGTACCTTAGTAGTGTCCCAGAGCGCACAGTTCGCGTACGAATTAGAGGCACTCAGGGGTTTTTAACCATTAAAGGAAAAAGCAATGATTCTGGCACTTCTCGATTTGAATGGGAAAAAGAAATTCCGATAACAGAAGCTGAAGCCTTACTTGGCTTATGTGAACCGGGCATCATCGAAAAAATTCGTTTTGAAATTCCTTCTGGCCAACATACTATTGAAGTGGATGAATTTTTTGGAAATCATACAGGGCTAATGATCGCAGAAATCGAACTTCAAGAAGAACAAGAATCCTTTTTAAAACCCGATTGGTTAGGTCAAGAAGTGACTGGAGATGCACAGTATTACAATTCGCAATTGAGTAAAAAGGCATAACCTACTTTGTGTATATTGTCAAAAAAAATAGCCATTTGTAAGAATTTATCACCTATTAACTTGTCACTGATAACAAAAATATATACCTTGTTTAGTAACAGTGTATAAAAACATAGCGCTTTTTATAGACTACGTTGTATCTGTAATACTTATTTAGCATAGTTTTTGATCCTATCAAAAAAACCAAAGTAATTTACATTAAAAGATGGTGAACTTAAAAACAATTACAGTAGTAGTAGTAGTAGTAGGGATAGCATTATGTAGTATTGGATGTAGCAATGATGACACTTCTTCTACGCCCCCTGTAGCAAATAACGTTGAAATACAAATAGGGGCAACAAAAGCTACGGGTAGTTATACCTATTTTGACCAAGAAAGTAATGCCGAAGGCAATAGTAGCTTTACTTGGTACAGAGCAGATGATATCAATGGAACCAAACAAACAATAATTGAAAATGCTACGGAAAGAGCATACACCTATACCCTATTTGATCATGGTAAATATCTTGCTTTTGAAGTCACCCCTACGCAAACAGACAATACCGCAGGAGCACCTATAAAATCTAGTTTTAAAGGAAGTATTACTGCTGGAGCGCTTTCTAAAGACAACATCACCTTATATACTGTTTCTGGTGCTACCATCACTAAAAAAATAGATTTCAATGTTGTTGAAGACTTAACATCATTACAAGAAAACACCCAAAAACACCAAGAACTTTGGGAACAGGTTTTGAAAGTAGTTCCCGAATCTTATCGTGCTAAGATTAATGAATTTATGATTTTTGCTGGTGATTTTGATACCACTTCAGAACTCAACGGAACACTGGGATATGTTTTTCCTACCAAAGAAGATCTCAGTACTTGGCAATTTGGATTGGCTATAGATATCGCATATCTAAATTCTTTTGATGACCAAGAATCTGGTGTTAATGGAACTATAATCCATGAATTTGGACATATTTTAACCTTAAATAACGATCAAGTTAATGCTACCATAAATAGTACAAATTGTACCACATATCATATTGATGAAGGCTGTAGCAAAAATAATTCTTATCTCTATGAATTTCATACTAATCATTGGGCAAGTATTGCAACCGATAATACGGCTCAGCAAAATTATAGTACCAATCCTAATAGCTATGTAAGTGAATATGCGGCAACAAATATTGCAGAAGATATGGCAGAAACTTTTAGGTTTTATGTATTATCTAGTATCCCTACTGATAACACTTTTATAAAAAATAAAAAAATAATCGAACTCGATGGGCATCAACCGTTACAAAACTTACGTACTGCTATTCGTGAAGATATTGGAAACCCTTCACTTCTTGCAAGAAAAAGCAAGCCCAGTCGGTTAGGTAATTTTAGAGGTTGCGGAACGCATCGTATGATGAACAAATTAAAAAAACAGAAATGAAAACTATTATAGGAATTATCGTATTAACTATGATAACCAGTTGTGGGACTTCACAAAAAACAAATACTAAAACTCCTATTGTAAAAATTGAACGTACTCCTTGTCTTGGGCAATGTCCTGTATACACTTTAGAACTGTATTCTAACAAAACCATTGCATACAATGGGGTGAAAAATGTAAATCGAAAAGGGAAAGAAACACTAACCTTATCTTCAAAAGCATACAACACCCTCATACAACAACTGGAGGCACTCCCTTTTTCTGAGTATACCACTGAATATGGCAGAAAAATAAGAGACATTACCTTTATTTACGTCACTTACAACGGAAAAAAAGTTAGAATGACACAAGGAAAAGGACCAGAGCCTTTACAACAACTTATAAGTGATATTGAGCAACAATTTGATCTTTTAAAATAACATTTATTAACCTCTGCAAAGACGCAAAAAAAGACACTGAAACCTATACTAAACTCGTACAAGTACTAAGGTTGAAATATTTTTTTGTCTTGATTCTTGATTCTAATAGCATAGCGATCTAATCTCTAAATAGTGTACGAAGTATGATACTGATGTACTATAATCCTATCATTCTGACAATGAAAGTTATTTTATTTCAATCGTTCGTTTCAATTCATTTCCTTTTTCATCTACTACAGTAATTGTATGCATTCCGGGTTTGGGCAGTATTGCCATTTCATGAAATTGTACTGTTGTGCCTATAAATTTAGTGTCCAAATACCAAAACACCCGTGTATCGGGATGGGTGTGTGCTATTTTAAAAATCACCTCGTTTACCTTCCCATCAAAACCTTTAGGCAGGTACATACTGCTATTCTTTTTTGGAAAAATAAAAGCGATGCTCCCTTGTCTTTCTGATGTACAATCGGATCGATATGGTGGTAATGGTGTGTATGTTGCGTTTTTATTTTTATAATAATGGGCTTGTAATGGTGGCAACACAAACCAAGGCTGATGCACAATATTTGCTACTGACTCACAAGAAGAATTGACGCGATACGCTTTGGTCGCTTCCAAATGCACTAACTGATGATAGGGACACGGTCTCGTTTTTGTTCCTGCTATTGGAATATACTGTTGTTTTGTAGGACAATGCATGCCTGCTATATACCCACTTTTACGGCATACCGTGGTCTCTACCAAATCATCATAAGGCGCAGGAAACCATGGTGCATTGGGTACTAATGAAAATACATCAAATAATACTGGTGCGGCGGCATTAAGTCCCGTAAGTTCGGGTCGTCCTTCTCCATCGGCATTACCAATCCATACCCCTACTACATAATCAGCACTTGCTCCAATTGCCCACGCATCTCTATTTCCAAAACTTGTTCCTGTTTTCCAAGCAATCTGCCGCGAAGAATCATAAAACTCCCATGCTTCATCTCCTTGTGGACGATTGGCCTTTTTCAAAGCTTCAAAAGTAAGCCAAATGCTACCTGCGCCAAACACTGGTTTTTGAGCTGTCTTTTTACCAAAATCAACACTATTCTTTGCAAGTAGTATGGGTGCTGTAAACTCTTTTGTATAATACGCACTAGACGTCTGTTGATAATGGTTTAAAGTACCAGCAAAGCCTGCATAGGTTTTACATAAGTCCCAAAGATTACCCTCTGCACCCCCTAAAATCAAAGAAAGTCCATAATGATTGGCATTATATGTAATATCTTGAATTTGAAACACATTAATTTCATCTCTAAACCGTTGTAATCCATACTGTTGTAATAACCGTACCGCTGGAATATTTAAGGAACGTGCTAATGCGCGATTGGCGGGCACTGCACCGCTATAGGTTTCATTGAAATTTTCTGGAGCATATCCTGCAATTACCGTAGGCACATCAGATACTAGCTGTTCCGGCAACAGTTCTCCTTTATCCATCATTGCTGCATACAGTAGCGGTTTTAAGGTGCTTCCAGTACTCCGCGGCGCTTTGATAATGTCTACATCCTTTTGATGTTCTGCATCAGTAGGGCTATTTCCGATATAACTCAATACTTCTCTAGTCTTTACATTCAGTACCAAAACTGCCATATTATGTACTTCGTTCTGTTTTTGAATTTGATAATGGCGCGTCACGATGCGATTGACTTGTTGTTGAAGGCCCAAATCTATTGTCGTTTTTAAGCGTTCCCCTGTATGTTGTATGGCTAACCGATCTAGCACATGAGGAGCATATTGTGGCAGTGCATAAGGCTTTTGGGGTAAGGATTCACTAATTGATAATTCGTATGTAAGGCTATCTATGGTTTCTTCTCTCAACAACGTTTGAAGCAGTCTATTTCGTTTCTCTAATAAACGCTGTTGTCGTTTCCCCGGATAAATGAGTGCTGGGGCATTTGGCAATACTGCTAGTGTAGCGCTCTCTGCCCATGATAATTGATGTGCGGATACGCCAAAATAACGCCATGCTGCGATATCAATCCCCACTACATTACCACCAAATGGGGCATAGGAAGTATATAATTTTAAGATATTTTCTTTAGTGGTACTCAACTCTAATCTAGTCGCTAAGATCAATTCAATGCCCTTTTCAAAATAGGTGCGTTGTTGTCCTTTTCGTGCCAGCCGTATGACTTGTTGGGTTAATGTACTTCCACCACGCACTATCTTACCTGAATTAATATTATCAATCAGTGCTTTCCCCATTGCCACAGGATTAAACCCAGGATGTCGATAAAATTGTTGATCTTCAAAAGCGATTATACATTCCTTAAACTTATCGGGTACACTATCAGTTTCTGGGAAACGCCATTGCCCATCTTTTGCAATTTTTGCTCCTAAAAGTACTCCGTCTCTCGTTTCTATTACTGTTGCTGTAGGATCACTAAACAAAGGCTTAGGCAAACAGAAATAATACCATAATAGTAATACGCCTCCTATAAGAAAACGTTTGGGGTGGGATGTTATGTAAGGTAGTATTAAGATATTAGTATTGAGTATTTAGACTATTAGACCGCTTTGCTACTAGATACTAGATCGCTACGCTGTTAGATGTTAGAAGACTAATACAGTTTAAAATGCAATTTAGTCTTAGCTCTAGACTCTTCTGCTCAAATCAATACAGGCTGATAGTGCTGTACGATTGGAAATGGATCATAAAAATGATGTAATAATGCTTTCCATTCTTGATACTCTGGAGACTTGCGAAATCCTATTTCATGATCTTCAATGGTTTCCCATTCTACAAGTAAGAGGTATTTATAATCTTCTTCCATGCATTTTGATACACTGTGTCGAATATATCCTTTCATAGCTGAGATAATGGTTTGCGCTTTCTGAAACGTTTTTTCAAACGTATCCGCTTCTTCTGGTTTAATGTGTAAAACGGCGTGTTCTAAGATCATTTTATAATGCGGTAATTAAAATAGTAATGTATAATGTCTTTTCACAGAATGACACTTCCCTTAAGTCATCAATACCCATATAGCCTAAAACTTTGTACAAGCTCACTAAAAGGAATACAAAAAAGAAGACCAATCAAAACCCATATTAAAATACTACTCCAAATAGACTTCACTTTATTTGAAGATAATCGAAGGGTTGCAACTTCCATTTTTGTGCTTTTTTCTTGCATTAAAATATTGGGAACTTGATATATTGGAAATGCCTGTGCTATACGAGTGTTTTCTTCTTTTTTTATAAATCGAGAGCTCAACTTGTATATTCCGATAGGAAAAAGAATTAAAAAAACGAAACAAATTATTACTTCTAATATGCCTATCGATGGAGGTAAATAATATCCTCCTATATTAAGTATCATCATATTTTTATTTAATATTAATTAAAAAATTTCATTACTTGCTATTGTTTAAACTAATAATACACACACATAAAAACAATAAGTCAACTACCTCGGAGCATTAAACTCCACAATGTGAATTAAAAACTCTCTTGAATCTGCACTAGCGAGCCTAGAACATAAATAATTTAGTTATAAACATAGTATTCTTTCCGTCTTAGCGCAGCGTCATCTTGTCTCTTGATTCAATTATTGTATCACCTCTACCCATTTTCCTTTTGTACGCACCAAATAATTATGATCATACATGGCTTCACTTTGCACTCCTGGCAAGTAATATTTTCCGAGATAAGAAGCATTCAATAACACCGTTACTGTTTTACTCTCTCTTGGTTTTAAATCAAAATAGAAATGGATGCGATCATCACGAATATCTTCATGAGTAACCGTATTATCTTTAAACGCTCCAAAATCTGTAAATCGAGTATTCACAATCTCCCATCCCGATGGAAACACTTCGGTTAATGCAATGTTATCTACGGGAGTCCCTGTGGTATTCTTAATCGTTACTTCGGCTACAAAATCAGTACCCTGTGCTAATCGATCGATGTTAATGATATTTCCATCTTTATTTTTATAATCCACTACAGCCGTAAAGTTGCGCTGAATTACTTTCTCTTCGCTCACCGGTAAAATTCCACTGGTTACAATCTGCACAAAAATAGTATTGTCTTTTGTGTTTTTAAGGACCAGTGTATTGTTTTTCCCAATAGTTAACGCAGCCGTAGTTGCTACCGTTTTGGCAGTACTAAGCTTCGTTGATTTTCCATTTAAGGCATACTGCACAGCAATCCCTTTTCCACCTACATAACCGGCATAAGTCGCCATTGCTTTTAGACCATACGCTGTACTTTGCGTACTGAGCCACTGATCAGAGGATAAGGATTTTGCTAAATCATTAGCGACTTGTTGTGCCTTTGTTTTTTCTTGTAACAGCACTAAAGTCTCTAATGCCATTGCACGATTACGATCTATCGATCCATACGTATGGCGATCATGATCCCTTACTTTAAAGTCAATATTGGAACTACCAAGCAGTGTTTTCGCTGCTTTTTGCTGTCCTGCAAGTGCATAGGCTGCTGCTAATCGCAGTTTAGCATCATTAGATACGCTAGACACCTCCCTAAATCTATTCATAGCTGCCAAGTCCGGACTTCCAGCCAAAGCTAATGTATACAATCGATACGCTTGTGCCAAATCATTATTACCCGTATGCCAATGCTTGGCTTGTTGCTGTTGGTATTTGATCCAAGCACTTTTAAATCCAATAGGCAGTACATATCCTTTTTTATTAGCTTCTAATAAGAAATGTCCTGCATAGGTCGTTCCCCAATCATCAGTATTTCCATTACCTGGCCAATACGACATTCCTCCACTAGGACGTACAAAACGCTTTAAACGGTCAATTGCAGCTTCAACATTTTTCTGTATTTTTTGTTTTTTATCGGAAGGCAAATCAAAGACATCACTCAAGTATAACTGTGGAAATGCCGCAGAAGTAGTTTGCTCAATACACCCATGTGGGTATCGAATAAGATATTGTAACCTTCCTTCAAAATTCATTTGTGGTAATGATGAAAACTCTAACGTTGCATCGTTTTTACCACTCACTCCAAAGGAAGCAAAATTGATGGTTTGTTCACTATTGGGTTCTAAAACAATAGCTTGAACTTCTGTAGTTCTTGGATTTGGATTGGTAACATCTACAGGCACCGCATAAGATGCTTTTTCTCCATGACCGCTTGCAATCACTTCGATCTCTGCAATATCTGACCCTTCGATAACTTCAATCTCAAAATACACCATCTGTTCATCAGGCTGCGTAAATGACAGGTTCTTTTCAGTTTTCCCAATAAATCGGAATCCTTTATTAGGTTTCAGGGTTACTTTTACATTCTTGATCTGTTTTTCCATTGCAAAAACAGTCACTGGTATGGTTACCTTTTCATTGGGTGTGATCTTTCTCGGAATAGACGTTAATACCATTAAAGGTTTACGAACAGGTGTTGCTTTTTCTGCACTACCATAGGCTCCATTGGTAGGGTCTGAAGCCACAATCATGGTACGCACTGATCCTATATATTTTGGAATGCTAATTTTATGTGTTTCTGTACCCCCTTTATCCAATGTAAATGGACCTAAGTAGACCACCATTGGTTTAAAACGATTTGCTTTTTTGGATTTTCCACCTCCTGCTTCAGCATCACCACCAATACTAAAAACTTGATTAATTGCACCTCC
>CALFCI010000023.1 GCA_937951135.1 uncultured Aquimarina sp.
AAGATTTTACATTGGACTCCAGTGTTTCAGAAGAAAAATCGGTCTGTGTTTTTAAGACATCCAACAATTGGTTCATAATATCGGTTGTTCCTTCCTTCCATTGTTTCTTGGCAGCCTTTTCATTGTATGCTGATGGTGACAGAAAGAAATAATCGCTTAAGTCCCAAAAATCAGAAACGAAAATGGCTCTTTCTTTTATCAACCCAACTACTTGCTTTACATAATCAGAGCTGCGTTTTGACTCGTCAATGTCCGAATGCTTCTCTAATTCCACCAAAAACAAACTAGCCAGCTCTGCATCGTTTTTAGACTGCATATACTGTTGGTTGTACCATTTGGTCTTATCTGGGTCAAAACGTGCTCCAGACTTGTTTACGCGTTCTAAGGAGAAGGTTTCTACTAGTTCCGATAAACTAAATAATTCCTGTTCTGTTCCTGGGTTCCATCCTAACAACGCCAAAAAGTTTACTACGGCTTCTGGAAAGAAACCTGCTTCTTTATATCCTATAGAGTCATTCCAAGACAATGGAAATACCGGGAAGCCTCCTTTTTCTCCGTCGCGCTTACTTAACTTTCCTTTTCCAACCGGCTTCATAATTAAGGGTAGGTGTGCAAATTCTGGTGCTTGCCATCCAAATGCATCATATAATTGCTGATGAAGCGCTAAAGAAGGCAGCCATTCTTCTCCACGAATTACATGAGAAATTTCCATTAAATGATCGTCTACAATATTCGCCAAATGATAGGTAGGCATACCATCACTCTTATACAACACTTTGTCATCTAAAACATTAGAGTCTATTTCCATATCGCCCCTGATGATATCTTTTAAATGAATTTTCTCATCAGGAGGTGTTAAAAATCGAATCACATAATCTTCTCCTGAAGCCAAGCGTTTTTCAACTTCTTCTGGCAGTAACGAAAGAGAGTTATCTAGCTTTAATCTGTTATGCCAATTATAAATAAAAGTCTTTCCTTTTGCTTCGTGATTTTTTCTATGATAGTCTAACTTTTCTGAGGTGTCAAACGCATAATATGCTTTTCCTTTTTCAATTAATTCATCGGCATATCCTTGGTATAAATGCTTGCGCTCACTTTGTCGGTAAGGGCCAAATTTATCCTGTGGTTTTTCTGGACTTTCATCAAAAGGAATTCCACACCATTCCAAAGCGTCTATAATATACTTTTCAGCACCTTCTACATATCTATTTTGATCGGTGTCTTCTATTCTTAGAATAAAATCTCCACCATGTTTCTTTGCAAACAAATAATTAAACAATGCGGTACGAACTCCACCAATATGTAGTGGTCCCGTTGGACTTGGTGCAAAACGAACACGAACTTTCTTACTCATAACTAAAAATTGAAACGCAAAGATAGTGTATGCGCTAGGAGTAGAAAAGAGTAGAAACAAACATACTATCTGCTACCTACCATTTCTTTTGGAATACGTGGGTTCATTAATTTAAACCACAGGGGAGGAATAAAGGATAAAACCATGGAAGTTGGATACCCATAAGGCATTTGTGGAGAAATATCATGATAGTCCAACACCTGGTATTTTTTGGAAGATTTAAAATGATGATCACTATGACGGGTTAATTCGTACAATACAATACGCCCAATAACATGGTTGCTATTCCAAGAATGTACTTCGCGCACGCGTTCATATCTTCCAGAGGGTAATTTTTTACGCATGAGGCCATAATGCTCAATATAGTTAACGGTTTCCAACATCAAAAACCCAACAACACCAGAACAAAATGCGATAGCCAATCCTAAGGGTCCAAAAATAAAAAACACGGCGATCAAGTAGCTGATTTGTATAACGGTATACCACAGCATATCATTCTTAAAAGACAAGAAAGGTAGTGCGTCTCTCTTTAAAATTTGCTGCTGAAGTTTCCATGCGCTCCCATATTGCCTTAGGGTAGAGCTTATCCAAAAAGAATATACCGATTGGTTATACCTGGCGGTAGCAGGATCTTCTGCTGTAGCAGCATGTGCATGATGCCCAAAGTTATGCTCTATATAAAAATGCATGTAATGGGAGGGGAGTAGTAATATTTTTGCTAATGTCCGTTGTAGCTTATTGTCCCTATGCCCCAATTCATGAGCTACATTTATACCATTGGTTCCCAAAACAATTCCCGTGGAAAGCACCAAACCTACTAATTCATACGTTTGATAGGTATGGGTAGAAACATCATATAACAAATACCCTAAAAGTCCGAAAACCAAAGGAAGATTAAAATAAAGCATCCAATCAAAAAGTTTGCTTTTCTTTTTTTCTTCGCGCTCTTCACCTTCTAAATTACTAGTGTCGTGAGGGAGGAGGAGCTCCAAAATTGGGATGATAACAAAAGCATAGAAGGGGGTGAAAAAGCTCCATTGTTCCTTAAAATAGAAACTTAGGATGGCGGATAGCGGCAATGTTAACGCTGCTAGGTACTTTAAATCCTTCATCTGGATGCTTTTAACACTATTTTCTAATTGAAAAATTCAATAAGAAGTATCTTGGTATTAA
>CALFCI010000024.1 GCA_937951135.1 uncultured Aquimarina sp.
AGAATCATGCCCTTCTGGTGCCTTATCATGAATTTCTTTTAGAATATTGCTTGCCAATTGCTTACCAAGTTCTACACCCCATTGGTCATAACTAAATATGTTCCAAACCACCCCTTGTACAAAAATACGTTGTTCATACATTGCTATTAATGCACCTAAACTTTTTGGAGTAAGTTTATCGATCAGTAGTGATGTTGTAGGCTTATTACCCTCAAAAACCTTAAAAGGCGATAATTGTTTTATTTTAGCTTCAGGCATGGCTTTTTCTTGCAATTCTGCGAGCACTTCAGCTTCTGTTTTTCCATTCATTAAAGCTTCTGTTTGCGCAAAGAAATTTGCCATCAACTTATCCTGATGATCTTGATCGTTGAACAATGCATGCTTAAATCCAATAAACTCTGCTGGAATAAGTTTTGTTCCTTGATGAATCAATTGAAAAAATGCATGCTGTGCATTGGTACCCGGTTCTCCCCAAATGATGGTTCCTGTTTGGTACTGCACCGCAGCTCCATTACGATCTACACTTTTTCCATTACTTTCCATAATCCCTTGTTGTAGGTAGGCTGGTAATCGATGTAGGTATTGAGAATATGGGATAATCGCTTCACTTTCTGCTTCAAAGAAATTATTGTACCAAATGCTTAACATTCCTAAAACCACAGGGATGTTATTTTCAAAATCAGTAGTTCTAAAATGGGCATCCATGTCATTTGCCCCAGTAAGTAAGGCTTCAAAATTGTCGAATCCAACAGCTAAACTAATGGATAGTCCCACTGCACTCCACAATGAAAAGCGACCACCTACCCAGTCCCATAATGGAAAAATATTGTTTTCATCAATACCAAAGGTTGTCACATTAGGAATATTACTAGATACGGCAACAAAGTGTTTTCCTACTGCGGCTTCATTAGCTTGCTCAATGAACCATGCTCTGGCAGTAGTGGCATTGGATAAGGTTTCTTGTGTCGTAAATGTTTTAGATACAATTACAAATAATGTAGTTTCTGGATCTAATCCTTTAAGACTTTGATGTACGTGATCCCCATCTACATTGGAGATATAATGTAGCTTAAGATGATTTTCATAAAATGCTAAAGCTTCTGTGATCATAGCAGGCCCTAGATCTGATCCTCCAATACCGATATTTACAATATCTGTAAACGCTTTTCCGGTATGTCCTTTTAGTTCCCCTTGAATGATTTGATTGCTAAATCCTTTTATCTTTTCTTTTACGGCATTAACCTGAGGGATCACATTTTCACCATCTACCTGTACCGATTGATGTGATGGTGCTCGAAGTGCAGTATGCAATACAGCACGTTCTTCGGTTTCATTAATAATACCCCCACCAAAATAGGCTTGAATAGCTTCTTCTAGTTTCACTTCTTTTGCAAGATCAACGAGTAATTTTTTGGTAGTCTTGTCAATTCTATTTTTTGAATAATCGATATAGAAATCATTCCATTGTATCGAAAAGTCACTAGCGCGTTCAGGCGCTGTTGCAAAAAGTTCTTTTAAATGTTTGCCTTGTATGGTTGTATAATGTGCTTCTAAAGCTTTCCAAGCTTTAGTTGTTGTAGGGTTAATCTTCGGTAGTATCATGACTTGTTAAATTAATATCTTTTATGTTGAAAGGTATACTGTCTAGTGTTATTTTCAAAGGTTTGATGTATTCATAAAATGCGGGACGTAATCCCTCGTCTAAAGGTTTTGAAGTGGGCAGTTCTTCACGAAGTGGATCTACTTGTTTTCCGTTTTTCCAAAAACGATAACATACATGCGGGCCTCCCGTGTTACCAGTCATTCCGATATATCCAATCACATCCCCTTGTTCCACATAATCCCCTACTTTTACGGCTTGTTTACTCATGTGTAAATACTGCGTTTCGTAAGTAGCATTATGCCGTATTTTTACATATTTACCGTTTCCTCCTTTACGTTCGGATTTGGTTACTGTACCATCGGCAGTAGCTAAAATCGGTGTCCCTCTAGGGGCAGCAAAGTCAGTACCCTTATGTGGACGGATTTTATTACCATAAAATTTTATTCTGCGCTTCAAATTATAACGCGATGAAATTCTACTAAATTTTACCGGAGCTTTTAGAAAAGCCCTGCGCAAGTTTTCCGCTTCATCATTAAAATAGTCTGAAGTGCCATTTATAGTATCGTCTTCAAATTTAAAAGCATAGATCGGTTTGTTGTGATGTTCAAAAAAACACGCTTTGATTTCTCCGATTCCGGCAGGTATAGTATCCTCAATAAATTTTTCTGTATACATTACTTTAAATTGATCTCCTACTTGAAGTCGAGTGAAATCGATAGTCCAGGCATAAATATCTGCCATTTTATAGGCCACTAAAAAACTAAGATCATTGTCATCGAAAGTTTTCAGTAAGCTACTTTCAATCGTTCCGGAAGCAGTCTTTTTAACAAAAGTGACTGGTTTTTTGTCTTTTCTAGTGATAATACTATCGGTGAAATCGATAACGGTGTAGTCAATTTTATTGTGTTGATATACAAATACCTGAGCCTTTGCCGTAGTGTCTTTTGCTTTTAATATGGTATACGGTTTTCCCGCTCTAATTTTAGTCACGTTAAAAGTGTCCTGTATAGCATTGCTAATTTCGAACACTCTAGCGGTAGCAATACCATGACTATCTAAGATAGCGCCAAAGCTATCCCCACGGCGTATAGTGTCCTTTATGACTTGATAGGCATTTAAATTGTACCCAAATTCTTTGCGTATTGGTGGTGCTTTTGGAGGAGTTACAATTTCGGTAGTTGTATCCTGTTCTTTTTTCTGTTCTTGGTTACATGAAATAGATACTATTAACAATAGTAGTACGAAACATATCTTCTTCAATTGATAACTATTTTGCGGTATTAAACTGATGCGTGACCCATTGTTTTCCCCATTCTTCTTTTTCTTTTGAACTCCAAAGGTTAGGAAAAAACATAATATTCTGAAAACTAGGGGGTAAAAATTTCTTCCAATTGGTACCTCCTGTAGCTTGCACATCTCCTTTGTTTAAGTAGCGTTGTGCGGCCCCCATGTGCATTAATAACCAATTAATATTTACATTGGAGTCAAAAGTACGCAATGCTTCGATAAGGTGCGAATTATTTCGCTCTTTTTCAGGAAGCTCAAGGTATTTATGATATACTGTGCTCTGTTTTACCTGATTGGCAATTCGCATCATTCTAGGTGTATATCGATATTCGAATTGTTTGAGCGTTAATGTTTTTTCTCCTGTTTTAAGATCGGTAGCGCCCGATTTCCAATACAAGTCTTCATAGAGGTCCTCTAGCGTATCTTCTGCTTTGATTTGATTTCTTTTGGTGCTATGTACAAGATGATTTAAAGGAGTAGCATAAATTTCAATAAGTCGAAACTGTACGGATTGAAACCCACTAGCAGGAAGTAATGACATCCTAAATTGTAAAAACTGTTCTTTGTCCATCCCTTTGATCATAATATCAAAAGAATTGATCAATACTCTAAAATAGCGATTAATGCGATCTAACTTTTTTGTAAAAAATGCAGCCGTTTGTAATTTATCATCAATGATTTGTTTCAATTCATGGATGATTAATTTAAAGTGTAATTCTGTAATTTGATGGTACACAATAAAAATCTCCTCATCTGGAAAATGAGTTCTTGGTAATTGTAAACTTAATAAGGTGTCTAGGTTGATATAATCCCAATAGGTAAGATATCGATCATGTAATAACCCATCTAAGTATGACCCTAGATCTTGCCCAGAGTTTTCAAATTTCTTATCTAATTGCCTGATTTTCTCAGCAATTTCAGGCTTTATCGGTTCATTATTTGTATTCACAGATATGTAATTGTCAGTTGATGGTTTTTTATAATTCCAATTCGAATATAGCGGTCAGCCTTTCTTAATACTTTAACTTCTTAACTTCTGACTTCTAAAATCGCACTTCTAATTTGGTTGATTGTTGATCGTTGTCCGTTGATGGTTTTTTATACTCCTACAATTCGAATATAGCGTTTATCTTTTTTAACTCCTTATGTTTTAGTAAGGAGTGTTGTGTCTGCTGTCTAATAGCAAAGCGATAAAATCTCATTGCTAGTCTATTACAACTTTAAAAGGGTGTTTCAAACCTTTAAAAGCGTCGAGATCTGCTTGTATAGATCCTACCAAAATATCAGCCTTAATTTTTACAGGCATACGGTTGTCATCATCGCTAATCCAGACGGTCATACTTTCTTCTTCTTTGAAAACACGATCTGCTTGTACATAAGGTCTAAACTTTAAACATGCAATTTTACCCATTTTTGTTTTAATAACCTCTCTTCCAAGAAATTTTAATTTGAACGGATAGTTTTCATTATCAAAAAACATATTGATCACATGCTCCTCACCAGCTTTTAAATTGTCAATATCAATACTGTTTCTCAAGTAATAAAATGAAGAAACCATGTCTTGAAAATTAGCTACTGTAGGGTAACTTTTTTTAGTATCTCTCTTTTTGTCAAATACTAAGGCGGTATTGTTTTGATGATTAAAATCGACTACAATATCTTTGGTATGCCCACCTTCGTTGATTTTTCGAACAAATCGGTACGGTTTTACAATGGCTTTGTCGATGTAGGTTTCATAATAATCTTCTACCTTAAAAAATATATTTAGTAAACCAGAGGATTTACCAATACCAACGACATGATGTACAGGCATATTGTTTAAAATATCATCTTTTACTTCTAACGTTGCATAACTGGCAGTGAACATTCCATAGTGGATTCTAAATTTAAACCATTCTCCAGTATCAAAGGCACGATGCTCTTGTGCCCAAAGAGAAAAGGACAGTAGCATAAATAGTATAGGTGTAATTTTTTTTGTCATGATTTCGGGTCTTGTTTCGTGAAACTTAGGGGGTATATTAACCAAACAATACAATATCCATTCCAAAAATAGGGATAATATGTTTAAAAAGTAAAAATACTAAAACCAAAACCCTATACTAAAATACCAATTGCTTTCACCAAGATCTGGAGTATACGAATATTTAATTTGTAGCGGACCTGCAAATGTATCTAAGCCATACCCTAATGCATACCCACTATATTCGGGACTTTCAAACCATCGACCTGTACTATAGAGTTTGCTTCCTACATTAGCGATATTGGCAGTAGCATTGATATGATTGTTTTTAAAAATTTCATAATCAAAGGTCAGTGCTGCTTTTGCAAAACTATCCCCTGTGATACTCCAAAAGTCATATCCATAAAAAGGGGTAAAATTGTTTACCATCTGTGCGCCAAAACCACCTAAAAAAAAATCTAAAGAAGGAAGTGTTGTATTTCCTATTTTGGTTCCAGCATCCAATTCAATATTCATGGCAATATTTTTTGTGATTTTGGTTGCATATCCAAATTGTGCTTTTAAGATTGAAAATTCATCAAAAGTATCTGTGAAGTCAGAAGAAAATAAATAACTACGAAACTCACTATTAAGTAAAAATCCTTCGGTTGGAAAGTATTTGTTGTCGTATGAGTCTAGTTTGAGGTATGCCAATGTGCCCCAATAATCACTATTGTCAAAAACGGTTCTAGGCAATAAGTTTCTATCCATCCCAATAGTTTCTGAAATAATACGTAATCGTTTGTACGATGCTCCAAGTCCGAAAGAAAGGGTTTGTTTTAATAAGGTTTCTCCATAGACATCTAAATTAATATCCATATAATCAATATCAATAGTATTGATCGCAATGTTTGGTAAATTGTTAGTCTCCCTAAAAAACGCATAATCAATACCTTTTGTGAATCGAGTCAATTGATTTTTAATCCCAATACTCCAATAAAACCCTTTGTCGATATAGTATTCTAAATTATACCGAATATTATCTCCCAGAATAGCATCAAATGAAAGGACGTCATTGTTTAAAAATAAATTTTTCTTAGTAACGTTGAGTAATGCAGCGGTTTTGTATAAGTCATCGTAATGCATTGCAAAACGTAATAACATTTTATTTTTACCTTCTTTAACATGTACAGTTAATTTTTGATCATTGTTAAGTAGCCGGTGGCTTATGCGATCAAAATTTCCAGTTGCAGCCAGATTATTGATCCCCTCATACAATTTATTATATGTAGTGGTTTTTGGTGTTTTTAGTTTTAATTTTCCTTTGATGTAAGATCGGGTATATCTAGAATTTCCAGAAATAGATAGGCTGTTTATATGTAAAGTATCCGAAATCGTAGGTACTCTTTTAGGAGCACTAGACTTCGATTGTTGTTTTGCGATAGCCGTAAGTTTACTGATGTTTTGAAATGCAGCTTTCTCACCTTTGTAAATGATTTTTTCAGTATCATCAAATGAAATTAAACTGTAATCCCCGATCTCTGGTTTAATGTAAACATCCGTTTTTGGTCGTTTTGTTTTCATTGCCTTGATGGTTTTGAAGTTACTAATTTGTAACATAATATTGGTTACAGAGTTTATTCGCTTTCGCGGTAATAAACTATCTTGAACATCTACACCAATTACAATTTCGACACCTTTATTTCTAATTTCTTCAACAGGATAATTATTGGCAACACCTCCATCGGTTAGTAGTATGCCATCAATTTCGACAGGACTAAAAATAGAAGGTAAAGCACTACTAGCGGAAACTGCTTCCGGTAAGTATCCATGATCTAAAAGTACCTGCTTTCCGGTTTCTATATTGGTTGCCATACAGAAAAAAGGAATCGGAAGTTTACTAAAGTCTTTAATCATAGATACATGAGAAGTGAGTCGTGTAAATCGATTGTAAAAGTTTTGCCCTTTAGATAATCCTATTGGTAATCCAATTTTGAAATGATCAAAAGGTAAAGTAACGGCATATTTTTCAGAGTCTTCACGTTCATAAAACGTTTTGGCATGTCTAGGAATATTATCTTGTATCAGTTTATTGAAATCTACAGCCTTAAATAAAGAATCTAATTGATGAGCCTTATATCCTGATGCATATAGTGCTCCTACAATTGCTCCCATACTTGTGCCTCCGATGTAATCGATTCGTACGCCCGCTTTTTCTATGATTTTTAAAGCTCCGATATGAGCCAGTCCTTTAGCACCACCGCCACTGAGTATAAGGCCTACTTTGACATCTTTAGGAATGTTATCTAGCGCTGGTGTAGGGGTGGTATCTTGAGCAAATAATGGCGTATACATGCCGCACAGTAGCAATACTATACTAGATAAATACCATATTTGCTTTGTTTTATGCATGTTTTCTATGTTGAAAGATAGTAATTAAAGACTTTAGTTGCGCGTGAATTCCCTATGATTGCTGTTAATTCCTCTTTGGTGGCTATTTTAATCCTTTTTACAGATCTAAAATGAGTTAATAATTCTAAAATAGTTTTTTCTCCAATACCTGGAATTGCATCTAATTCTGTTTCTAAAGCAGCAGCACTTCTTTTTTGTCTATGGAAGGTGATCCCAAAACGGTGTGCTTCGTTTCTAAGGTGTTGAATTACTTTTAAACTTTCTGATTTTTTGTCTAAATATAAAGGAATGCTATCCCCAGGGTAATAAATTTCTTCTAATCGTTTTGCAATACCAATGATCGTAATTTTGCCACGTAGTCCTAAATCCTCTAATGCTTTAAGCCCAGAAGATAATTGTCCTTTACCACCATCTACAATAATGAGCTGAGGTAATGGCTGTTTTTCTTCCAATAATCGTTTATACCGGCGATATACGACTTCTTCCATAGAAGCAAAATCATTTGCGCCTTCTACGGTTTTGATGTTAAATTTACGGTATTCTCTTTTGCTAGGTTTTCCGTTTTTAAATACAACACAAGCGGCTACTGGGTGTGTTCCTTGGATATTAGAGTTGTCAAAGCATTCAATATGAATGGGTTCGAAGGGTAGTCTTAAATCCTTTTTCATTTGTGCCATCAAACGTTTTATATGGCGATCAGGATCAATGATTTTGATTTGTTTAAAGCGCTCTTGGCGGTAATATTTGGCATTTCGAAGGGATAGGTCTACAATCTTTTTCTTATCGCCTAGTTGTGGCGTTGTTACTTTTATGCCTTCTCCTACACTTACGGGAGTAGAAACATAAAGTTCTCGTGCAGTAGTCGTAAAACGTTGTCGCAATTCAATGATTGCTAATTGCAATAGGTGGGCGTCAGTTTCATCCAGTTTCTTTTTGATTTCGGTTGTGTGCGATCGTATAATAGCACCATGTGATATCTGTAAATAATTGATGTATGCATAGGACTCATCCGAGAAAATGGAGAACACATCTACATTACTAATTTTTGGATTGACAACAGTAGAGCGGGATTGATAGTTTTCTAACACTTCAATTTTTTCTTTAATGCGTTGGGCATCCTCAAACTCCATTTTTTCTGCATGCGCAGTCATTTGTAGTCTAAATTGTCCTAAAGAATCTTTGAAATTACCTTTTACAATTTGCCGTATGGCTTCAATATTAGCGTTATAGGATTCTTCGTCTTGTAGGTCTTCACAAGGGCCTTTACAGTTTTTGAGATGATATTCTAGGCATACTTTATACTTTCCATCATCTATTTTAGCTTTAGATAAATCGTACGTACAGGTGCGCAGTGGATATAACCCTTTAATTAGGTCTAATAATGTGTGTACAGTTTTGAAATTAGTGTAGGGGCCAAAATATTCGGAACCGTCTTTAATGAATTTACGTGTTGGGAAAATTCTAGGAAACCGTTCTTTTTTAATACAAATCCATGGATACGTTTTATCATCCTTTAACATTACATTAAAACGAGGTTGATGTTTTTTAATTAGATTATTTTCTAATAATAAAGCATCAGTTTCAGTTTCTACTACAATATGCTTAATCGTATGGATTTTCTTAACGAGTATTGTAATTCTTTGGGTATCATGGTTTTTATTAAAATAAGAAGCTACTCGTTTTTTGAGATTTTTTGCTTTACCGATATACAGCAATTTATCTTCTTTGTCATAATATAGATATACCCCAGGGCTAGTAGGTAATGTTTTTACTTGTATGTCTACAGAAGGATTGTCCATGTCTTGATGGTAAATTTAAGTCTTTATCCTTAAAACACATTGATGTATGTACTTGAAATTAGTGTGTTAGTGTTGTTAAATTTAAAAATGTTTGATAGATTTTGAATAGTCATGATTAGTACCCATCCGTTTTTAGACCTATCTTAATCCCGAAATCGTTTGCGGTGTGTGTTGCTGTAGTTTTGCTTCGAAAACCCTATGCTATTTAGTTCAGTATATAACAACAAATATTTCGATATCATAAGAAGATTACTGCTTTTATAGTAGCGTGCGATAAAAACATGAAATATGAGGGTAAAGTTATGATTTTACAGGGGTGACTGAAAAGTAAAACATATATTTGCAAAAAATATATAGTACTAGCGATATGAGTAAATTACTGATTGTAGGTAGTGTAGCATTTGATGCTATAGAGACCCCCTTTGGAAAGACAGATAAGATTTTAGGTGGTGCAGCTACGTATATAGGCCTTTCTGCTGCACACTTTAAGGTGCCTGCAGCGATTGTATCTGTTGTAGGAGAAGATTTTCCTGAAGCGTATTTGGAGATGTTAAAAGATCGAAATATAGACATCTCTGCTATTGAGGTGGTGAAAGGTGGGAAGACTTTCTTTTGGAGTGGAAAATACCATAATGATTTGAATTCTAGAGATACCCTAGAAACACAACTTAATGTATTGGCTGATTTTAATCCTGTAGTGCCGGATGCATATAAAGATTCTGATATTGTAATGTTAGGAAACTTACATCCTATCGTCCAAAATAGTGTATTAGAGCAATTAACAAAACGTCCTAAACTTGTGGTATTAGATACGATGAATTTTTGGATGGATAATGCTTTAGAGGATTTGCATAACGTAATTGCTAAGGTAGATGTGATTACCATTAATGACGAGGAAGCACGTCAGTTGAGTGGAGAACATGCTTTGGTCAAAGCTGCAAGGGTTATCGAAAAGATGGGGCCAAAATATGTAGTGATTAAAAAAGGAGAGCATGGAGCATTATTATTCCATAATGAACTGGTATTCTTTGCGCCAGCATTGCCGTTAGAAGAAGTTTTTGATCCTACTGGAGCAGGAGATACGTTTGCAGGAGGGTTTGTAGGACATCTTGCAAAAACAGAAAATATTTCTTTTGAGAACATGAAGAAAGCAGTAATTCATGGATCCAATCTAGCCTCGTTTTGTGTAGAGAAGTTTGGGACAGAACGCATTCAAGAGTTATCGCATGAGGCGGTACAACAACGCCTTAAAGAGTTTAAAGAATTAACGCAGTTCGAAATTGAATTGTCATAATCAACGATAAAAATGAGTACTGTATACTAAGTGTAGTGCTTTTTTAATCGAATATATAACAGAACAAATAGAATTAGGGACTATGAGTGATGCTTTAAAACACGAATGTGGGATAGCGTTTATACGACTGCTAAAACCATTGGAATATTACAAAGAGAAGTATGGAAGTGCATTTTATGGTGTAAATAAAATGTATCTAATGATGGAGAAGCAGCATAACCGTGGACAAGATGGTGCTGGTTTTTCGAGCATCAAACTAGATACGGAACCGGGAGAACGCTATATTAGTCGTGTACGGTCGTGTGCACAAACTCCAATCCAAGATATTTTTGCGCAAATTAATGAGCGGATCAATAAAGAGCTATTAGAACATCCTGAATATGCTGATGATGTGGACCTACAAAAAAAGAATATTCCATATATAGGAGAAGTGTTATTAGGGCACGTACGGTATGGAACTTTTGGGAAAAATAGCGTAGAAAGTGTACATCCTTTTTTAAGACAAAATAACTGGATGCATCGTAATCTTATCGTTGCAGGTAATTTTAATATGACAAACAATGATGAATTGTTTGCTAATTTAATCCGTTTAGGGCAGCATCCTAAAGATAAGGTAGATACGATAACTGTGATGGAAAAAATAGGGCATTTCTTAGATTCGGAAGTGGCCAAATTATATAAAAAATTAAAAAAAGAAGGATTTAGTAAAGTAGATGCATCACCTCAAATTGCAGAGCGATTAAATGTTGCTAAGATTTTAAAGAAATCTTCGAGAGATTGGGATGGGGGATATGCTATGGCAGGAATGTTGGGGCATGGAGATGCTTTTGTACTGCGAGATCCTGCAGGAATTCGTCCGGCATATTATTATCAAGATGATGAGGTTGTAGTTGTGGCTTCAGAGCGGCCAGTGATACAAACGGTATTTAATGTGCCTTTTGATGAGGTGATAGAGTTGGATCCGGGAAAAGCAATTATTGTAAAGAAGAGTGGAGAAACAGAAATCAAAAAGATTTTAGAGCCGTTAGAACGTAAAGCCTGTTCTTTTGAGCGGATATACTTTTCTAGAGGTAGTGATGCCGAGATTTATAAAGAACGAAAGCAATTAGGGAGGCTCATTATGCCTCAGGTATTAAAAGAAATTGATCATGATACGGTAAATACAGTGTTTTCTTTTATTCCAAATACAGCAGAGACATCTTTTTATGGAATGGTAGAGGCAGCTCAAGATGAGTTGAACAAACAAAAAAATGAAACGATCCTTAAAGAAAAAGAAGCTTTAACCAATGAACGCCTTAAGGAAATTCTTTCACATCGTTTGCGAACAGAAAAAATAGCCATCAAAGATGCAAAGTTACGTACCTTCATTACAGAAGATAGTAGTAGAGATGATTTGGTAGCTCATGTCTATGATGTGACTTATGGGGTAATACGACCAGAAGATAACCTAGTCATTATTGATGATAGTATTGTTAGAGGAACTACTTTAAAAAAGAGTATCCTTAAAATGATGGATCGATTAGGACCTAAAAAAATACTTGTAGTTTCTTCTGCGCCGCAAATTCGGTATCCAGACTGTTATGGTATTGATATGGCACGATTAGAGGGGCTAATCGCATTTAAAGCCGCTTTGGAACTCTTGAAAGAAGATGGTAACTATGATTTGGTAGAACAAGTCTATGAAAAGTGTAAGGCGCAAGAGCATTTAGAAGATGCAGAGGTTAAAAACTTTGTTAAGGAAATCTATGATGGTTTTGAAGATCAAGAGATCAGTGATAAAATAGCAGAGCTATTAAGTGATGCGTCGGTGAATGCAGAGATTAAGATCGTTTACCAAAGTGTAGATAATCTGCATATCGCTTGTCCTGAGAACCTTGGGGATTGGTATTTTACAGGAGATTACCCTACGGTAGGTGGAAATAGAGTAGTAAATAAAGCGTTTATCAATTTTTTTGAAGGAAAAGACGAGCGTGCCTACTAAAAATTTAACAATTAAACTTATAAAAATTAACTTATTTGAGTAGTTCAACAAATATTTTGACCGTTGGTCTAAAACATTTTTCAACTCCGTAATAAGGCTGTATATTAGCAAAGCCATAGCATAAGTAGGTTAAGTTCATGGTAGATTTGGGGCAAAAAAAGGTGGATCTTTCCACCTTTTTTTATTTTACAGCCTTTTGTAATCAGATACCGAATGCAAATCAAAATTTGTACTCCCCTGTATTAGTGCTACATTCCTCACTCTTTTAAATAGTTTATATGGACAACGTTTGATTACGGCTACATTGTCTTGTCTCGAGATAGATGTTTTTTTGTCATGTGTTTAGTTTTTTAGAAAAAAGATCTAGCATTATTATACTAACCTGGCTTCGATTAATATACTTCATTAAAAAACTGTCAATTCAATTTCTACGAAGGAGAAGTGTATCGAGCCCTTCAAAGTTCAGGATGACGATAGGTTTTGAGGGATCAAGTCAAAAAGTTGTGGAATTTTAGTATTATGCAAAAATTGTTGTCAATCTAAAGAGGAAGAATTCTACATTTCTGACTCCTCTGAATTGTGCTCTAAAGGCTTTTATTTTAGCATTGAACGATTCTGCTGATGCGTTTGTACTTCTAAACGGGTTTAACTTATAGAATAGAGCAGGTTGCTATAGTATGCGCTTACGAATTAATTGAGGATCAATAGTAAGCCTTGTTATTTGATTTTCGGGGATCGTAGTATGATGTTTTATAAAAATAATACTACGTTTATATATCGCTTCGATCAAAAAGTGATCTCCATTAAAATAAGAACGTTTTACCCGAGCTTGGATGGTTCCATTTGCGGAACACTGTACTTCATCTGGGTAGGTTATAAATTGATCAGTATCGGTAAACTCCTGTAAAAAAGCCTTAGCGGGTAATGTATTGACTTCACCAAATAAAGAAGCAGTATAGGCGGTTTTAGGGTCTTGATATAGTGCTATGGTAGGCTGTTGTGTAAGTAGCTTTCCTTCTTGAATTACAATAGTCTCATCGGCAAAAGATAAAATATCTGTTTTGTCATGCGTAGCCGTAATGCTCGTGATGCCATTACGCTTTAGATAATGGGTTAAGTTTCTGCGTAAAGAGTTTCGTCTAAAATTATCAATATTACCAAAAGGTTCATCCAATAATAACAACTCTGGCTTTTTGGCGAGTGCTCTAGCTAAAGCAACACGTTGCTTTTGTCCACCACTTAATGATTCTACTTTGGTTTGCGCAAAATCAGTCATTTCTACAATGTTCAATAATTCGTGTACCCTTCCGCTCTTGAGTTCGGATTCGGTACCCGATAAGAATTGACCTATGTTTTCGGATACAGTACGATAGGATAATAATTCAGACCCTTGCGATAGGTATTTCATATAGGCTTCACCAGGCACAAGATTGAAATCGGGACCTAGTACTTCTTTATCTTCCCAAAATACTTGTCCTTGTCGTAATTGTAATACGCCATATATGATTTTGAGGAGCGTACTCTTACCACAACCACTGGCACCAATGAGTGCAATGTGTTGTCCTTTTTTTATAGAAAAACTAAGGTTTTGCAATACGGGTACGGTATCGTAGGCAAAAGATACATTCTGAATTCTTAACATACTCAAATATATTGAACTTTACGATAATATGATTTAGTAGCGTATAAAAAATATCAGTAACAAACGAAATTTTTTAATAAACCGCTAACCTAGGATGGTGTTGCATGAACTATAGTATTAGGAATTTTTTAACATAAAAAACAAATTGTTTAGGAGAAATATTCCTACATTTATAGGCGAAATACATATTTTTGTACATGTATATAGATATGATATATAATACCTAATATAAATTAAATAGCATGGATGACCACATTACGCTAGTATTTGACGATGAAGCCGATGATTTTGGAAATCAAACCGAGTTTACCGTATTGCGATACGACTATGATTTTGAAAACGATGTAGACGAACGCCCAAACTCGGATACCAATAAAGTAAAGTTTAATATTGAGATAGAGGTGCAATACACCACCAATTTAGCGATAGTCGGTTGGGGCATGGCGCACCTAAGCCGTGATGGAATGCTAAAATATGGTAATTTGATCACCTATAATTATACTGATGGTTCACAAAAAAGAAACCTCCGATTTGAAAAAGCAGAGTGTGTTCACGTTAGAGCCGGTGGAACTCATGTTGATAAAGTGAGTGCATTAGAAAAAACAATGGTGTTAAGATTTGCTGCCAAAGCAATGGCTGTGGATGGGGTAACGATCTATGGAGAGCTAAGAGCATCTCGACAGACTGCTGTGGAGCCTACGGTGCATGAGGAAGATCAGGAAGGTGTATTTGAAGAATATTATTTGACCGATGCTGAAGATAAAAAAATATCAGCATTAAAAATTGGTAGTTCTGTTCTTCTACATATTGTCACAAAAAATATGATTAATCAACGCATAACGCTACCCATACCCAATACTAAGGTAGATTTTAAATACAACGGAAAGCGTTTAGAGAACGATACTTTAGAAGACTATTTAATTAAACGTGATCTTGAGAAAGTAGAGTTAGAAGTGATCGCCCCTTTAGAGGAGGATGATGAGGATATGGAAGAATTAACATTGTAATTATGGAAGAAAATACATTTTATTTAAAAATAGGGAATACCACCAAAACAATTAAATTTGAGGTTGAAGAAGAGAAGCCTTGTGATATCCCATCGATATTGTTGATGAATAGTACTTGTGTGGAGAATTGTATTAGTACTAGTGATCCCGATGTAGGAAATCCAGTCATGAACCCTCAACAAGGTATTATAGATCCTATCTTAATCAAAGCTTTAACCTTATTTTTAGAAACCCCAGAGGGGCAAGATACCTTTGGGCTGTTTATGGATACAGGGCAACAAATCATACTAGGAGGTAAACCAGTCTATACCGCTACCTGTCAAGGGGATTTTTATAATAAACATGCCCTGCATTTTATAGAGTCCACTAATCTTCAAAAAAATGCATATGCAGATACCACATATGAAATGCACAAACGATATGTAACCAAAGGGTTTCCTGAAGATTATTTTACTTTTCATGCTAAACGTAAAGTAAATAATAAACTTTATTATAATAAGGTACAAAAATTGAGAAAGTCCTATAAGCGAAAGTATCTTAAATTAATTATTAAAGTATATATGAAAGAGTTTAAAAGTCCTTCTAATACCGGAGACTGGAGCCAAGACCGCTTAATCGCTCAGATGTGCCATACCATAGGGCATGAATTTTTTATCCACGGCTATCGCAGCGTCATCCCTGCCATGAAGGCTTGGAATGCAGATGATCTAGAAGCCTATGATAAAATTGCACAAATTAATTCAGGATATAAGGGTAATCATGACCATGCGGCGTATATACAACAAGGCAGTGATTATGGGTTGCAACAAATGCGAGCCTTTCAACAAAGTTTACAACAGCTTATAGGTAAACCCCTATTTGCTAAAGTGGAAAAAAGTCATGATAAAAAATATCTGAAATTTAAAAATACTGATATTCCACCGTCTAATACAAACAATACTAAGTACTAATAGTATGATACTACGACATATAATATTAATAGCAATAGTACTTTGTGTTAGCAGTTGCAAACATACACAAGCAGAACGAGAAAAAGAGATCAACACTCTATTTAAAGCAATACATAAACATGAAGCAGAACATGAATTCTTTCACAAAACACCTGTGTCAGATCGTTTTGGAATATTCCCAGACACATTTTTTTGGACAGGAATGAGTGCTGATTTTTTAGATGAAGACAACGACGATCACGATTTTTTAAGTAAGGAGGATATAAAATATATTTATAAACAATATGATATTATTAATAGAAATAAGTTGAGACACTGGTCTAAAACTAATATTATTATTGGAAAATCTATAGTAAATCTTGATATCGCAATATTATCAAATCTGGAATTATTAGAAGATAAATGGTGGAATGGGTATACAAAACAATATGGATATAAAGAAATCCAATGGTATTCCTACCCCATATTAAATAAAGCGCATAATAAAGCCTATTTTATCTTTAGTTATTTTAGTCTACAACAACATAAAACGATTTCACCTCATATATATACATATATAAAAAATGAGAAAGGAGAATGGGAATACAGTTCAAGAGAGCCTTTATATTGATACATCTGTTTTTAATTTATAGCATTAAAGTGAAAAAAAGCCATGATAAAAAATATCTGAAATTTGAAAATACTGATATTCCTCCGTCTAATACCAATACTACCAAATATTAATAGTATGATCGTACGATTTAGCATTTTAATAGCATTAGTACTCTGTTTGAGTAATTGTAGACATACTCAAGGGGAACGAGAAAAAGAGATTGAAGTACTGTTTAAAGCAATACATGAATATGAGGTAATACATAATATTGATTCAACAATTCCTATCTCAGATCGCTTTGGTAGATTTATGAGTGAAAATTTTTGGAATGTAATAGATGATACTAAAGAAGATAAGTTTGTACTATATTATGATAATGAACACATGAAATATATTGAATTACAATATGAAAGTCTTAGAAAAGATAGTATTAACCATTGGTCTGAGACTAGTATTACTACTATAAAACCTTTGGTAGCTATAGATCTTTTTAAGAAACATGATTTATTTGAAAAGCAATGGTGGGATGAGTATACGCAACGGTATGGACATAAAGCAATACGGTTATATTCTTATCCTTTATTTAATATAACACATACTGAAGCTTATTTTGTGTTTGGTTGCTATAATGCAGAACGACATAAGACATTTCCACCAGAAACGTATATATATATGAAAAACGAAAAAGGAGAATGGGAATATAGTTCAAGAGATCCTATGTAATTAATTTTTAATAGGGATACCATAGTACATGAATTTTTTATCCATGCCTATCGTAAATCAATCCCTGCTATGAAGGCTTGGAATGCAGGCGATTTTGAAGCTTATGATGTTATTATACAGCCTGATATAGGAAGTTTCGGTAAGCATAACCAGTTAAGTCGTTTTTCTAGGGATACTTTTTTACCGTTTGTTCATTAGTTCAGTTTTATCGCCCTCCATTAGCCTTTAGATCGTTAAGACATTCAGCATCTAATTGTGGAATCGTCAGA
>CALFCI010000025.1 GCA_937951135.1 uncultured Aquimarina sp.
TACTCAGTTTCGAAATACCGAAAACCCACAAACACTATTTGTAAAAGTCCAGAATATAGAAACCCTATGTTATAGCAATACGACCCTATCACTTCGAGTAAGTGCTATTACACCCAATGCTGCTGTATTAGAAGCCTGTGATGAGTCTGACGAAGATGGAATACAACCTTTTGATCTTACTACAGCAGATATACAAGTACTGGACGGACTTGACCCTACCGAAGTTTCTTATTTTGAAACTAGCGAAGCGGCAACTGCAAATCAAAATCCATTACCAAAACAATACACCAATACTATAGCTTATGATCAGGTACTGTATAGTAGAGTTGTAAACCCTAATGGATGTGTTGGTATTGGAACGGTACGCCTTATTGTACGTACCCTACCCGATATTGAATTGGAAGAAGAAGTACTGTATTGTCAAAACACCTATCCAGAAACCATCACGATAAGCAGTGGAATTCCACGTCGATTTAGAACTCGATATACGTATCTATGGAATACTGGTGCTACAACTCATGAGCTACACATCAATACCATAGGTACGTACACACTAACGTTAACCGATAGCCGTGGCTGTTCAAAAACCAAAACATTCACTGTAATACCCTCAGATATTGCCACTATAGACCGTATTGAAATTGAAGATCAAAAACAAATCAATTCCATCACGGTATTTGCTACAGGGAATAGCACTTATGACTATTCTATAGATGGAAGTAGCTATCAAGATAGTAATTTCTTTGAACCCATTACTCCTGGTGTATATACTATCTATGTGCGGGATACCGAAGGCTGCGGTGTGGTGACTGATAAAATTTCCGTATTAGGCTATCCCAATTTTATCACCCCAAATGGTGATGGCAATCATGATTTATGGAAACCTATTGGCTTTTCTCCTAGTATTCAGGAAGATTTAGAAATCTATATCTATGACCGCTACGGTAAATTATTAGCCAAATTACTACCTGATGAACCCGGTTGGGATGGCACATTGCATGGCAAACCGCTACCCGCTACCGATTATTGGTACCGCGTACACTACCGCGAAGTCTTTAGTGGTAAAACACGAGAATTTCGAGGCCATTTTTCACTAATACGATAACTCAAAATATAATAACACTTTTTAAATGACGACTATTATGAAAAAAATTACTCTTTTATTGCTTTTGTTTTTTATAAGCAAGGTGCATGCACAATTACCCGAAGTCACTGCTAAAGATCTTGGTTTTGGATTTACCACGTATAATGAAGGACAAGCCTTTACTGCGATTACTGTTGATGCTAATGGTGATATTTGGGCGGGGGCAGATGGATCTAATAATTCAAACAAAGGAGGTGTGTTTTTACTCTCAAAAGCAGAAACCCCGGGTATTCCTACCCCCACAAGTTTTACCAAAGAAGCTTTTAATTCAGGTGGATATTTAGACTTAAGCAAAATAAAAATTCAAACCATGAAAGCAGATGCTTTAGGTAATATCTGGATAGGTCATAGTGGTACTAACTTAATAAA
Organism: uncultured Aquimarina sp.; assembly: GCA_937951135.1. Classification (GTDB taxonomy): domain Bacteria; phylum Bacteroidota; class Bacteroidia; order Flavobacteriales; family Flavobacteriaceae; genus Aquimarina. The sequence continues at coordinate 1,514 of CALFCI010000025.1, forward strand.
TAAAACTCTCGGAGGACTAGACCGTATTGACGTTAATAGTTTTGAATCAAAACATTATATTCCAAACACAGATGTAGATACAAGATGTCGTCCTTTTATAGAACAAGATGGAAATGCTACTAACGATGTTAAATCGATAGCTGTTAGCCATGATAACACAGTATGGTTGGCACAAAACAGACATGGAAGTTCTATACTCACACCTGGAGCGATCTCTCGCAAAACGTTTAATGCAACAAAATTCACATCTGAAAACACTTGGTCTCAAATAGGGAACAGCCTAGATACAGAATTACCATATCCAGCATACACCTGTAAAAAACCTGCAAATAAATCAGCTCAATTTAGAAACATGCAAGCAATTTCCGCAGATAGTACAGAGGTATGGGTAGGTTCTTGGGAATACATTACTCTAGATAAAAACTTTTTCACAGCAGATGAGGAAATCACTATTCCTCATAGGATACTACGGTATAAACTTGATGGCACCTATATCCCTTCAGGATCAGCTAGTATTGATGGTAAAGAAGGAATGGGAATCACCTATGAAGATATGAATATGCCCAAAGACGCAAGGGGAGTTATTAATAATATCTACAGGAATAACAGTAAAGGAGTCTGGGTCACTACAAGTTGGGCAGATAAAGGGTTTGCTGTATATCTAAATAACGAATGGACCTATATGGATCCTACAAAATACCCCTTTAACCTGATCATTCCTAAAAATACCCAATTTAATAATAATGCAATTTGGGGGAATGAATATGGTAATGTATTTATGGGTACTACTAATGGACTCTTAGTCTATGATGGTAGAGGACCTGCTAACGATGTTTCATCATATACTCTATACAGTAAAACAAATGTGATCTCAGGCAGCCCTTATGTTGTAGTAGATGAAAACATGGTTTCTAATAAAATTACCGCTGGAGTTTCTCAAGACGATGACACACAATGGATGGCTACAGATAATGGGATTATGACTATACGCATTGGGTTTATTCCAACTGGAGAATACAAAACTGTTGACAATAGAAAACTGTATACCACAAATCCAAGAAGTGTCGGAAATGAACATATTAATTTTGTAGTAAATCAAATTAATTCTGATAATACATTTACAGGCCCCCCTCTAGTAAATCAATCGACATACCATTACTTTGAAGTAAAAACAGTAATCTCTCATGATACTATTAACAAACAATACGCTACCGTCGAAAATGTGTATCATATGATGCAACAAGACATTACTTTCCAAGCTCTTACCCCTGTAGATATGCCTACAGATAATCCTGGAAATGTTTTCTTAAGAAATCTATCTTGGGATGAAATCAATACTGTATTTATACCCAGAATTAACGCTCAAACTTCAAAAATTAAGACTATTGATGATATTGCAAATAATTTTGGAGAAACTAACACGTATAATGTCGAAAAAAATGACTGGCAAGCCCATGCAATATTCTTTGCAACTCTAGAACCAGATAATCAACGGTCTACTGAGTATTATCAAAATAAACACAAATCAGAAAATCCGATAACTGCAATTAATGGTCAAACTTATAAATTATACCACATACAAAAAAATATTAATGCTAGAGATGTTATAAATAAAAACTATGAATCTACAATACCACTCTTTGACCCCATAAAAAAAAGAGAAAATTGTTTCAGTATAGGGTTAGAAGATATTGAGTATGACCCCATTATTCTGTATATAGATAATCAAAATTACAAAATGGTGAACTATACTAAAGAAGGACACTTATTATATCCTGGAAAAATTACACGAACGGTACATCGAGATAATGAAACCGGTGAAATTTATGTATTAACTCAAGGTGAAGGATTTCATTTCTGCCGGGGAGAGCTTGGATCTTTAGTAGCAAAGACAAATAGTATCCTAGGATCTATGGTTTTTAAAAATACTGATCTTAGATTTAAAAAAGCATTCCAATCCATTAAAACTAATAGATAACGTTCTTAATTTTAAAGATATGAAAAATTATATATACATAATAGTCCTACTGTTTTCTTTAAGTTTAACCGCTCAATTTAATCAAAGACTAATTGATACGGAGTGGGAACTTCAAGAGTATGGCCATGAAACGCCAAACGTTAAGGCTCCTTTCTTCCGTAAGGGTGCTACTGATAATATCAGCGATCTGAATAACATGAAAATAGATTTTAAAAGTGATGGAACTTGTGACTTTTTATTTAATGATACTATCATTGATAATACAACTTGGAGTTTAGATCTTACTAACAATACACTACAGCTAAATGAAGATATTTATGATCTAGAAATTAATACTAATGGGTTTATACTAACAATTAAAGGTTATGTTTATAATATCGAAGTTGATTATTTTGTAGTGTATACCGAAATTAAAACTACTCCAACTTTACCTACTTTGACTAGCATTTATTTTCAAGAAGATGTAGTAACCATAAACAACGGAGATGCTTACACCTATCAAATCACAGGAACTTATAGTGATGGTACAACACAAGACTTAACCAATGATTCCAATTTGAATATTACCATTGACGATGAAAACATCCTAAATCAAGGAAATGATAATACCGTGCAAGCTATTGCAGTAGGACAAACCAATATCAATGCAACTATTGATGTACTATCTACAGCAATCACGGTTACCGTAGAAGAGAACGTAACTACACCTACACTAACCGCTATTGCATTTCAAGATAACCAAGTTACCCTGACACAAGGAGATCCGTATACCTATCAAATCACAGGAACTTATAGTGATGGTACAACACAAGACTTAACCAATGATTCCAATTTGAATATTACTATTGATGATGAAAACATCCTAAATCAAGGAAATGATAATACCGTACAAGCCATTGCAGTAGGACAAACCAATATCAATGCAACTATCGATGCACTATCTACTGCAATTACTGTCTCGGTAGAAGAAAATGTAAGTACCCCTACACTAACAGCTATTGCGTTTCAAAATAACCAAGTTACCCTTACACAAGGAGATTCTTATACCTATCAAATGACAGGAACTTATATAGATGGTACAACACAAGACTTGACTAACGACCCTAATTTGAATATTACCATTAACGATGAAAACATCCTAAATCAAGGAAATGATAATACCGTGCAAGCTATTGTAGTAGGACAAACCAATATCAATGCAACTATCGATGTACTATCTACAGCAATTACTGTCTCGGTAGAAGAAAATGTAAGTACCCCTACACTAACAGCTATTGCGTTTCAAAATAACCAAGTTACCCTTACACAAGGAGATCCGTATACCTATCAAATCACAGGAACTTATAGTGATGGTACAACACAGGATATAACCAACACTCCTGAAGTAAACCTCACCATAGCAGATCAAAACATTCTTGCGCTAGGAACTAATAATACAATTCAAGGAATAACTCCAGGGGAAAGCATTGTAACGGCTACAATGAATGGTTTATCTAGCAATATCAGTATTACTATAACAGAAAAGCCTAGTGAGGTTACCTTAACTGCAATTGCGTTTGAACAAAGTAATGCAACCATTACAGAAGGTGAAACTTATACCTTTAAAGTACTTGGAACCTATAGTGATGGTACACAACAAGACATTACTAGAAATCCAGAATTGAGCTATACTTCACAAAGCGAGACTATTATTGCTGTAATTGGAAATACGATTCAAGGCATAACCGCAGGAAAATGTACCGTGAACGCTACAATAAATGAATTGTCGAGTAATATTATGATTACTGTAACAGAAAAAACTAGTGAGGTTACCTTAACTGCAATTGCGTTTGAACAAAGTAATGCAACCCTTAAAGAAGGTGAAACTTACACCTTTAAAGTATTTGGAACCTATAGCGATGGTACGCAACAAGACATTACAGATAATCAAGAACTCAGCTATACCCTACAAAATGAAACTAGTATTACCATAAACGGAAATACGATTCTAGGGATAGCCGCAGGAGAAAGTACTGTGACAGCAACGATAAATGAGCTGTCTAGCAACATCACTATTACTGTAGCAGAAAAACCTAGTGAGGTTACCTTAACTGCAATTGCGTTTGAAGAAAACGAAGCAACGATCAAGAAAGGAGATAACTACCAATATCATATTATTGGAACGTATAGTGATGATACAGAACAAGACATTACTAAAAACCCTGCGCTACGCTATACCGTACAAGATGAAACAGTAATCACTAAAGTAAATGGAAATACGATTCTAGGCATAACCGCAGGAGAAAGTGCAATTACGGCCACATTAGACGATTTGTCCAGTATCCTTTCCATTACCGTAGAAGATCAAGTAATCGCACCAGAAGACGAAAAAGAGAAGGAAATACAACTATACCCTAACCCTACTAAAAACACGATACAGCTATCGTTAAATGAAGCTATAGAAACGATCGCTTTATATACTGCTGAGGGTCAATTTATCCGTGCTTCGTTACGACAAGGGAATACGATCTCACTAGAACAATTACCTGCTGGACTCTATATTCTAAAAATTATAGACAAAAAAGGGAATACGATAAGTACTAAGAAGGTAGTAAAACAATGATCAACATAGATAACAAAAGCTAGTATATATCAATAATTATTATGTTTAGAAACTAGAACCAAGACATATCCTAAGCTTTAATAACAAGGTGTTAGTATTTAACCAATAGCATCGTATCAATACCAGTTCATTACTATTCCATAACGCTAGTTGTTTACTACAACTAGCGTATGGATACTGGTATTATTATCAAAATCAAGTATTGTGAAAAAATTATATGTCTTTATTTTTATGTCGTTAACTACGATCCTGCATAGTCAAGAAGGGCTACCGGTCTATTCTGATTATCTGACAGATAATTATTATTTACTACATCCTGCTATGGCTGGTGCTGCTAATTGTATGCAGGTACGATTAACCGCCCGAAAAAACTGGTTAGGACAAGAGGATGCTCCAGGGTTACAGACCCTTAGCATTAATGGCCGTTTAGGAAGGGCGTCTGGTATTGGAGCAAATGTATTCGTTGATAAAAATGGATACAGCTCTCAATCTGGAGCATACCTTACCTATGCGCACCATCTATTGTTTTCTAGAAATGAAATTGATTTAAACATGCTCTCCTTTGGATTAAGTGTTGGAGGAGTACAATACCGTATCGACCAAACAGACTTTATCATTGATGGAGATGCATTGGTTATGGGAGGTACACAAAGCACTACAGAGTTTAATATTGATGTGGGTTTTTCATATCATTTATATAATTTTTATACACATGTTACTGCAAAAAATATTTTAAAAAACAAAGGTGTTAACACGGATTTACAAATAACCAATAACCTTCGAAAATATCTAATCTCTATAGGATACGTATTTAACAACCCTAGCCGTAATTGGTGGATTGAACCTTCGGTATTACTGCAATATCAAGAAGAAACACAACAATCTTTTATCGATTTAAACACAAAAATACATGCGAAATTAAAAAACAATAACACTATATACGGAGGGCTCTCCTATCGAAAAGGTTTAGATGGGGTGCAATATCTTGATGGAAATGAAGTGATTTCACAGAAACTAAATTACCTCTCCCCTTTTGTAGGTCTTAATTTCAAGCGCTTTGTATTTGCCTATACCTATACCCATCAAGTTAATTCCGAAGTATTTGATGCTGGAGGATTTCATCAACTTACTTTAGGCATTGATCTCGCCTGTAAAAAAAAGAAGTATCAGTGTAATTGTCCTGCTATTAATTAAACCCGGATTATGCAATAGCACTTCGTCATGAGGTTTGAAATTGCGATCAAATATGATGTTTTCTAAAATTTAGCATAGCATCGCTATGGTTAAGTTTAAAAACATAGCGGAGCGGTATATTTTGAAGTAGTTTCAAGCCGTAATAGATTTTCTACTGCATAATCCGGGTTAAAATGAAGAGTTACTAGTAGTTTAGAAAAAGAGACGATTAGAAAAAAAGACTAGGCCAAGACGAAGAAAAAAAGCGGGCAAAGCTAATCTGGGCATCTCTTAGTCCTGAACAGCTTTCAGTATTTACAAATTTTTGTCATGTACTAAAAAAGATTTCACCTTTTTAGCACTACTACCTGTACCATACATAAGGGGAGTACTCATCATAGCGCTACTTTATTAAATTGAACCACACTTCCTGCTTGATGCTGCGCAATACTATTAATTGCATCTTCACTCAATTGCAATACTCGAGGATACCCTCCGGTAGTTTGACAATCTCTCATCAACACGATAAGAGTACCCGATGGGGTTAATTGAACCGTACCCGGCAATACTGGTGAAGTAACTATTGGAGGTAACGTATTTTGCAATTTACCTATTAATTGTATCGCCATTCTGCTTCTCGTATTTGATATTGAAAAAGAATGACCCCACAGCATTTTTTGTTGTTTTATAGATAATAAGGAAAACTCTGCCCCTTCATAAACATTCAAGATAGTAGTTGGTTTCGCATACACTTTAGCAGCTATTTTAGCGAATTTAGCACCTTTATCCACATGTTTTAAATATGATATTTCATCTTTTTTATTCAATTTTATCTTATCTGTAATTCCAGTATACCATGACCTACTTTTAAATTTTTTTTCTGATTGAAAACCCTTCTTAACCCCTATATACCCATATACTATTTTTGAGGTGTTTTCGACACGTAAAACATCACCTTTACCTACTACAACCTGAACATAACACCCTACTGGAATATCATTTAAAAAAACAGCTAAATCTCCACCAGTTACACAAACACAAGTAGGAGCTGAAAATTTTAAAATAGGCGCTTGCATTACCCATTCCAATACCGCATCATTTTCATGATTTCCTAATATCAAATTCACCCACCGTAGTGCTTCTTGATCCATAGCGCCACTTTTAGGCACCCCAAATTTTGAAAAACCAAAGCGTCCTAGATCCTGAATTGAGGTATACACACCTTGCGCTATTACCGCTACTTTACCCATCATAACAGTATACTTTTCGGATGATATATCTTAGAATCGACAAGTATACTTATGTCGTTATATTCTTTTTCTGAAATCGATATAAATTGAATTTTATCCCCCGGAGAAACGAAACAAGGTTTTTCAGAATCTCGATCAAAAAACTGTAGCGGAGTACTTCCAATCACATGCCAACCACCAGGGCTTTTTGACGGATACACTCCTGTTTGATTTCCTCCAATTGCCACCGCTCCTTTTTCAAGAGCAAGTTCAGGAGTGTTCTTTCTCGGCATATCCAATTGAGCATCTAATCCCGCCAAATACAAAAACCCGGGCAAGAACCCAAAAAAGCATGCCGTATATATAGGTGTAGTATGCAAGGCGATCACCCTGTCGATTGTCATTGATTTTGCAGTTGCAAATGACACTAGGTCTGGAGCTACAGCCGTAGCATAATAAACAGGCACTTGCCACAACCTTTTTTTAAACCCCAAATCTGAAGCACCTTCAGGAACTAACGATTTTAGCACCTGAAACTCACTATAGAAATCCTCTATAGTAGATTCATAGTAAACTAATAATGAGTTATATGAAGATACTACCTCAACAATAGCTTTATTATAAAAAAGCTCTATTGATTTCTTGTATAAAAGTAGATTTTCTAATGAATTTTCATCAGAAGTATTGGAAATTTCTATTAAAATTGCATTCTTCGCATACTTTTTGTAATTAAATTCTAGTTTCATAGACCATTTTTTAACACAAAATTCCGCACCGAAAGTTCCTTATATATATACGCTAAAATCTCAGAAGATTTTGGGGTATCACCATGAATACAAATCGTATCAAAAAAAACCGGAACCACTTCCCCATTCTTCGTTTTTACTTTTTGTTCCGACACCATTTGCAATACCTGCTCAAAAACCTGTTTAGGATCTGTAAGCACTGCCCCTTCTTCTACACGAGGCACCAATGTCAAATCTTTACGATATGCTCGATCTGCAAAAGCTTCGTACTTCAATTCTAATTCACCTTTGCAAAGGTAAGAAAATACAGAATTTTTTAGCACAATTAATTGTAAACTTTTATCGATATTTTTTACACACTCTATAATAATATTGGCTACGTTTTCATTTTGCATAGCATAGTTATATAATGCTCCATGCGGTTTCACATGATGAAGTTTTCCTCCAGACTCCTCAACCTTTTCTTTCACTGCTAAAATCTGAGTGCTAATACTATCCGCTAAATCTTGAGATGACATCTCTAGTACCACTCTTCCAAAATTTTCTCGATCCGGATATGAAGGATGTGCTCCTATCTTCACATTATTAGCCAATGCTAAATCTACAGTTTTTTGAATCATTTTCTCATCTCCTACATGTGCTCCACAAGCAATAGAACACCATGAAATGTATGGCATTATCTGTGCATCAAACCCTGCTCCTTCCCCAACATCTGCGTTTAGTATAATTCTATGCATTATTAACTATAATTTTACTTTTTTTATTCTATTTTTTACTCTAAAATAATTCAATATAAAAATAAAAAAATATACTATTTAATTACTTAAAATTAATTAAATAATTAATCTATTTCAACTAAATTTATATCCTAAAATTCACTTCTTCACTTCTTCACTTCTTCACTTCTTCACTTCTTCACTTCTTCACTTCTTCACTTCTTCACTTCTTCACTTCTTAAAAATATTAATTTCTACAGGGATACAATGACTTTGTTGATAACAAGACTAAAACGTTTATAAATAAAACTAAACCTTACTCTGATCTCCATCCATCAGAATGCTAGTTACACTTTGATTTCACACTAGTCAACTACCTCGAAGCAAGCCCACGAGGCATCCAGCGGATACCTATTTTTTACATTTCGAGGCAAGCCTCGGAGAATTAAACTCCACAATGTGGATTAAATACTAGTATTTTACTGATTTTTAGACGTATTTCTATCGTACTTACAAAACCATTCATCTATACAAAACAGTCATTCGTCGATAAAAACAATCATTTTAACGGTAAAACCATAATTATATTAAGTGTTATACTTATCTTTGTTCTCACCAACATTAAATATAGCCCCATGAATATTGCGTTATCTACATCCAAAACACTATTACTAATTAGTTTGATTTTTATCAGTAATGCGTCATGGAGTCATACTATTCCTCAAACACTCGAAGCTTATAATACCATATATAGCGATGCTTATGATCTTATTATCCCTGAAAACGATCAAAATATAAAGCTTCCTTTATATATTATTCTACCAGGAGGCGTGGGTAAAAAGAAATACACCAACTTTAGGGATCAATTTATTAGACCTAGCATCAATGATAAAGGATTAATTTTTAGCCCTACAATTTCTTGGAAAAACTGTAATGCTAAAAAGTTAGAAGAAGCAATCACTTCATTTATTAGTGTAGCAACAAACACTATGAATGTAGATCCTAATAAAATTATTATTGTGGGATATAGTAATGGTGGAATGCAAGGCCTTCAGTTGGCAAAAGATAATGCACCCCTATTTTCTAATTTAGTACTGATCTCATCTACGTTTAAAATTACTGATACCTTAACTACTCCTATCCATATCATTCATGGAACTCGTGATCGTTACTTTAGTATCCGCAAAGCCCAACGTGCTGCCGACAAAGCTACAGCATTAGGTTGTGACATTACATTTGTAGCTGCTCAAGGTAAGACTGATTATAAAGCTGCGCAGTATATTCCTGAATTATCAGCTTATGTTTCACAATTTTAATTAGATAATCATTTGTACTCACTAGTGTACACTTAAAAGAATATAGATCGCTTCGCTACAAGAATCAAGAGCCAAGACTTGTATATAACAATCTGATTATCAAATTATTAAAAAATATCGACTACAGATAAATGCACTTTACTCTTAAACGGAGTACAACTTTCTAATGAAATCAATTTAGAAGATAAAGACTGTTACGCTTTTAAAAGCAAGGGATGTGGGAGTGTTTTCTTTTTTTTAGTAGACACTAATGATTTGTAATATATAATGATTTCATAAACGATCATCATTACAAACAACCATTTGTCGACGCCAAACAACCATTCGTCTATAAAAAACAACATTTCAACGGTTAAACCGTAGTTGTATTGATTGTTTCATCTATATTTGTTTCAACCAACATTAAATATAGAGTCATGAATATTTCGCTATCTACCTATAAAGTAACACTAACTCTTTTTCTTTTCATCGGCATTAGCTCATGGGGACATACAACACCTCAAACATTAAAAGCATACAACACCATCTACAATAATACATACGACTTGATTATTCCTGAAAATAATCAAAAAGCAAAACTTCCTTTATATATTGTATTACCAGGAGGTATTGGAAAAAAGAAATACGCCAACTTTAGAGATCAATTCATTACACCAAGTATCAACGAAAAAGGCTTTATTTTTAGCCCTAAGCTTTCATGGAAAAATTGTAGTACTAAAAAATTAGAACAAACAGTTAAGAAATTTATTCATGTTGCCATACAAACCATGAATGTAGATCCTAATAAAATTATTCTTATAGGATACAGTAATGGAGGTATGCAAGGTCTTCAATTGGCAAAGAACAATACCAACTTATTTTCTAATATCGTTATTATTTCTTCAACGTTTAAGATTACAGACACCATTACAACTCCTATCCATATTATTCATGGAACTCATGATCGTTACTACAGTCTGCGAAAAGCGCAACTTGCTGCCGATAAAGCAACTGCATTAGGCTGTGATATTACATTTGTAACCGCTCAAGATAAAAATGATTATGATGCTTCACGATATGTACCGGAATTATCTGACTATGTATCAAAAATATAATACACTACTTTAACCGTTAAAAACAGTAATGCATTGAATTGAAAATGAAAAAAGTAGTACCTTTCCGGTTTGTTACACTAGCCATAGTAGCTTAATCATAACGAACCACAATTCATGGAATATTTAAAAAAGTTATCCCGGTTTATTCTTCCATACCGAAAGTATGCTATATTAAATATTATATGTAATATTTTTTACGCTTTATTCAGCACATTATCCATGGTATCTTTAATGCCGATGATTAATGTATTATTTGGAGAAAGCGCACAAATTACCGTTCCACCAGTATATACTGGATTCAAAGAAATTAAATCCTACGCCCAAGATTCACTCAATTATTTTGTAACCTCAGTTTCTGAAACCGATGGCCCACAGCAGGCTTTGCTGTATATGATCATCTTAATCATAAGCTTATTTTTGTTAAAAAACTTATTTAGTTACTTAGCTATATTTTTTGTGACTTACCTTAGAAATGGAGTATTAAAAGACTTGCGGAATGCAATTTACGATAAAGTGATGTCGTTACCCATCTCTTATTATTCTGAAAAACGGAAAGGAGATATTATTGCTCGCATTTCTGGAGATGTTGGTGAAGTTCAACAATCATTACTCTCGGTTTTAGAATTGATTGTTAGAGAACCTCTGACCATTATTTTTGCGATTGTCACCATGTTTATTATCAGCGCAAAATTGACCTTATTTGTTTTCTTATTTATTCCTATTGCTGGGTTTATCATTTCGATGATTGGAAAACGCTTAAAGAAGCATTCTCAAAAGGTACAAGAAGAGCAAGGCCTATTTTTATCTACACTGGAAGAGACATTAGGTGGATTGCGTGTTATTAAAGGGTTTACTGCTGAACCTTATTTTAGTGAAAAATTTCGATCCTCAACACAACGTTTTTTTAAGTATTCAAACCGTTTAGGCCATCGTCAAAATTTAGCATCGCCCACCAGTGAATTTTTAGGGATCATGACAATTACTGCCTTATTATGGTATGGTGGTGGCATGGTACTCGTAGATCATTCTTTATCGGGAGGAGCTTTTATTGGGTATATGGCATTATCCTATCAAATTTTAACTCCTGCTAAAGCAATCAGTAAAGCGAGTTACCGCGTAAAAGCAGGAAATGCAGCTGCTGATCGTGTATTAGAGGTCTTAGACACCATTTCTCCGCTAGACGACACCCCTACTTCCATTCATAAAAAAGATTTTAACAGTCATATTTCATTTGAGAATATCTCTTTTAAATATGATGATGCGTATGTCCTTGATGATTTCTCATTGACTATTGAAAAAGGAAAAACAGTAGCCTTAGTTGGGCAATCTGGCAGTGGAAAATCAACTATTGCCAATTTGATTACTCGATTTTATGATGTGAATAAAGGCACTGTTGCAATTGACGGAACGAATATTAAAGAATTTCAAAAACACTCATTACGCAACCTTATGGGTCTAGTCACTCAGGATTCTATTCTATTTAATGACACCATTAAAAACAATGTAACCCTTGGACAAAAACACAGCACCGATGAAGATATTATTGAAGCCTTACAAATTGCGAATGCTTGGGAGTTTGTGAAAGAACTTCCACAAGGTATTCATACCAATATTGGAGATGCCGGCGGAAAATTATCTGGTGGACAAAAACAACGTTTAAGTATTGCTAGAGCCGTGCTTAAAAACCCTCCAATCATGATTTTGGACGAAGCTACTTCTGCATTAGATACCGAAAGTGAACGTTTAGTCCAAGATGCGTTAGAAAAAATGATGAAAAACAGAACTTCTATTGTGATTGCACATCGTTTATCCACCATTCAAAAAGCAGACCTAATTGTAGTCATGCAAAAAGGAAAAATTGCAGAACAGGGTACACATGAAAGTTTATTAGCGGCTAATGGAATGTACACTAAACTTGTGGGCATGCAATCGTTATAATGTTGTAAATCTAATGTAGTTGATCGTTGATTTTTTTTTCAATCGTAACTCCAAAATCGTAAATCGTACTTCTATTTTAGTTGATGGTTGATCGTTGTCAGTTGATCGTTTTTTTTAATCGTAACTCTGAAATCGTAAATCGTAACTCATATATAGCAGTTAGCTTTTTCATTATACCTCATAACTTCTTAACTTCTGGCTTCTGGCTTCTGACTTCTGACTTCTAAAATCGTAAATTGTACTTCTAATTTAGTTGATGGTTGATCGTTGTCAGTTGATGGGGTTTTATACTCCTAATTCGAATATAGCAGTTAGCCTTTCTTAATTCTTTAACTTCTGACTTCGTGATTGTTTTATAATCGTAATGAATTCAAAATTAGAATATTGTTAATAACCTAGTTCAGTTGGTTGAAAACTTACGAATTATCTTAGCTAAAGCACTTCTTATAAAGGAACTAAATTTCGTATTTTTGCGGCTCATATTTTAAGATTATTTTTATGAGGACTGACGCTTTTGAATTACGCCATATAGGGGTATCAGAAAATGAGGTAGAAGAGATGTTAACGGTTATAGGAACTCCTTCGTTATCACAATTAATATATGAGACCATTCCGGATGATATTCTTCTAGAGAAGCCTTTGGATTTAGCTCCAGCAATGAGTGAGCAAGAATATGCATCTCATATTCAGGAGCTTGCTGCACAAAATAAAGTGTATAGTAGTTATATAGGCTTAGGATATCATGAGGCATCGACTCCCGCAGTCATACAGCGTAATATTTTAGAAAACCCAGGTTGGTACACTGCGTATACTCCGTATCAAGCAGAGATTGCACAAGGACGATTAGAAGCATTGCTTAATTTCCAAACAATGATCTGTGATCTTACGGGTATGGAGCTAGCTAATGCATCATTATTGGATGAGAGTACTGCAGTGGCAGAAGCAATGACAATGTTGTATGCATTACGATCTAGAGTACAAAAAAAGGAAGGAACGAACGCCTTTTTTGTGGATCAAGATATTTTACCACAAACACTTTCGGTATTACAAACAAGAGCAATTCCATTAGGAATTGAGATTACGGTAGGTGATCCAGAAGCTTTTGATTTTTCAACATCATATTTTGGTGCAATTATACAATATCCAGGAGCATCAGGGCAGGTTCGAGAATATACCTCTTTTGTAGCCAAAGCGCACCAGTCGGATATCAAAGTAGCATTCGCAGCAGATATATTGAGTTTGGTGACGCTAAAATCTCCAGGTAGTTTTGAAGCAGATGTAGTAGTAGGAACGACGCAACGTTTTGGAATACCATTAGGGTATGGAGGACCACACGCCGCCTATTTTGCAACGCGATCGGAATACAAACGTACAATTCCAGGAAGAATTATTGGAGTGTCTAAAGATGTGGAAGGTAATCAGGCCTTACGGATGGCGTTACAAACCAGAGAGCAACATATTAAAAGAGATAAAGCGACATCAAATATTTGTACTGCCCAAGTGTTATTAGCAGTAATGGCGGGTATGTATGGAGTGTACCACGGCCCAGAAGGGTTGCGTTATATCGCAAACAAGGTACATACCAGTGCAGTAACCTTATCAAATGCTTTGGAATCCCTTGGAATGTCACAATTGAATCCCTTGTATTTTGATACCATTCGAGTACATGCAGAGGCTCAAAAAGTAAAAGAAATCGCAGAAGCATCAGGAGTGAATTTTTATTATCCAGATGAAGAAACGGTATCGATTTCATTAAATGAAGCAACGACTTTAGAGAACTTAAATACAATTATTAATATTTTCGCAAGCGTATTGGGTAAAAAAGCACAACCCTTGTTGGCGATCGAAAACGATACGATATTGCCATTAGCAGTGCAGCGTGCAACTACATTTTTAACTGATCCAGTATTTAATTCATATCATTCGGAAACAGCATTAATGCGTTATATCAAAAAATTAGAACGTAAAGATTTATCCTTAAATCATGCTATGATTGCATTGGGATCTTGTACCATGAAATTGAATGCGGCTTCAGAGATGTTGCCCTTAAGCAATGCGCAATGGGGTAATATTCATCCCTTTGTGCCCGTAGCACAAGCAAAAGGATATCAAACGGTTTTAAAAAGCTTAGAAGATCAGCTTACCGAAATTACAGGTTTTTCAGGAACATCATTGCAACCCAATTCTGGCGCACAAGGAGAGTTTGCGGGTTTGATGGTTATTCGTGCATATCATGAATCTCGTGGTGAACATCATCGTAATATTTGTTTGATTCCTTCATCAGCACATGGTACTAATCCAGCATCTGCGGTGATGGCAGGAATGAAAGTAGTGGTCACCAAAGCTTCAGAAAACGGAAATATAGATGTAGATGATTTAAGAGAAAAAGCAATATTATATAAAGATAACTTATCAGCGTTAATGGTTACATACCCATCCACGCACGGCGTATATGAATCTGCAATAAAAGAGATTACAGCGATTATTCATGACTGTGGTGGACAAGTGTATATGGATGGTGCCAATATGAATGCACAAGTGGGAATCACAAACCCAGGTGCAATAGGGGCAGATGTATGTCATTTGAATTTACATAAAACCTTTGCGATACCACATGGAGGTGGTGGGCCAGGAGTAGGACCAATCTGTGTAGCTGAACAATTAGTTCCTTTTTTACCAGGTAGTCCTTTGGTTACTACAGGAGGGACATCGGCAATTTCAGCAATCTCTGCGGCACCTTGGGGATCTTCATTAGCCTGCTTAATATCCTATGGATATATTAAAATGTTGGGAGAACAAGGATTAACCAAAGCCACCAAATATGCGATTCTAAATGCAAATTATATTAAAGAACGTCTAGCCGGAAAATATGAGACATTGTATGCTGGAGAGCGAGGGCGTGCAGCACATGAGTTAATTATTGATTGCAGGCCTTTTAAAGAAAAAGGAATTATCGTAAGTGATATTGCCAAGCGTTTAATGGATTATGGCTTTCATGCGCCTACAGTTTCTTTTCCAGTGGCGGGAACATTAATGATCGAACCTACCGAGAGTGAAAATAAACAAGAATTAGATCGTTTTTGTGATGCATTAATTGCCATTCGAGAAGAAATTGATTTGGTTATTGCAGAAGAACCCAATAATGTATTAAAAAATGCACCCCATACCTTAGCATTGTTAACGGCAGAGACCTGGGAGTTCCCATATTCAAGAGCGCAAGCTGCGTATCCATTAGCCTATGTTGCTGAAAATAAATTTTGGCCATCAGTACGTCGTGTAGATGATGCGTATGGAGATCGAAACTTAATTTGTTCTTGTGTTTCTATTGAAGCGTATGAAACGGTTGAGGTGTAGAGATTTTTTTTACACTATCTCTCTGAGTACATGACAAAAAATGGTTGTTCTCGATTCAAAGTTGCATCGTCGCTTTGTGATCCAGACCTACTAGGCTTCCAAAACCTAGTAGGTCTAACAGGCTGCCTAACTATAAAACAATGATTGTCAAAAATCTAAAGCATAGCGACTATTTTTTGTCATGTACTCAGACTATCTCTATATATTAGAATACAGAAGTTAAGAAGTAATAAAAAAAGCCCTGATACCTGAAACCCAAATTCGATTTACGAAGCATGATTTAACCCGGATTATGCAGTAGAAAATCTATTACGGCTTGAAATTACTTCAAAATATACCGCTCCGCTATGTTTTTAAACTTAACCATAGCGATGCTATGCTAAATTTAGAACACATCATATTTTATAGCAATTTCAAACCTCATGACGAAGTGCTATTGCATAATCCGGGTTTAAAAAAACCATCAACGATCAACTGACAACTATCAACTATATTTGAAGTATGATTTTAGAAGATAGAAAAATCTAAAAAGTATCTTTGAAGTGTGAATACCCTAAAACGCCTATTTCGATTTTATATCCATAGTAGCATTCATGTTGCTATAGCTGTCTGCTCTCTTGTGCTCTGCACTTTTTTAGAATACGCTATTCCAATACAAATGGAGCTTATCTATTTTACTTTTGGAATTACTATAGTAGCTTATAATTTAATGAAATATGCGGTGTTTTCAGTACGCTATCATATTCCTGAATCTACATCGATGAAAGCTATTCAAGTACTCACATTGGGTAGTGGCTTGACCTCCTTATACTTTGTATGGGCATTACCTTTGTCAGCCATCTCGGTAATATTGCCACTAGGTTTGCTTTGTATCGGTTATATGACCCCAATTTTTTCAAAGAAAAAAAGTTTACGTAATATCCCTGGGATTAAGGTATTTATAATTGGTTTTGTCTGGACTGGAATTACTGTTATTTTGCCCTTATGCTATGGAGCGCAGCTTCATTCTATTGATATTGGAATAGTTTCAATACAACGATTTTTATTCATTATCATTGTTATGCTTCCTTTTGAAATTCGAGACTTAAAATATGATACACTGAGCTTGCACACTATCCCGCAGTGCCTTGGCATCCAAAACACCAAAAAACTAGGCTTTATTTTACTTCTAATTTTTAGTACTGTTGCAGTATTCCGAACTTCTGTTACCCTGCCTAACTTCATTACAACAGGTAGTATAGTATTAATTACGGGGGCTTTTTTATGGAGAACCAAACAAGTTCAACCTACTTATTTCTGCTCTTTTGGTGTGGAAAGCATTGCTATACTCTGGTGTATTCTATTGTATATTTTGAACACTCTTTTATAGAAACCTTACTTTGTAACAAAAAAGCATAAGGCTTAAAAAACATTCCCTCCGCTATATTTTTTATTTTAGATGCCTACAAAACATCCAAACAATACCTTTATTTTTCTGACATTTTTTGTTGCAAACGTGCTTTCATCTCTTCCTTATCCATTCTAGTAATACTCACCACTTTTGGATCAGTAACCAACTTCGTGAGCTTTCCATTATTCATAGAATATTTTCTACACACTTTACAATACAGTATATGCATATTCAATTTTACTTTTTCCCAAAAAGACGATTCTCTATATTGCCCCTTGTCACATAAGTGATTTGCCTCTTCACAACTTACAAATATTCCTTTTTTAGTTTCCATTTCCCTTAAAACCAATTTTTTTCTAAACAATCTGCCATTGCAGTTCTAGCTCTGTGTATGATTACCCATAGATTAGACGCCGTAATATCAAATTCATTACAAATTGCTTCCGTATCAAAACCCTGAATCGTTTTCATTGAAAAAATTTGAGACTGTTTCTCTGGTAATTTACCTAAACAATTATGGATTGCCAGCCCTAACTCTTCATTCTCTATTTCGTTTTCAGCAGTAACATCATAAGGATCTGCCACCTTTTCTTCTAACCAATCCCCTTCACTTTCACCATCACCTACATAATTCATTCGCACCTCTGCCTTTCCTTTATTGCTATTAATTTTACGATAATGATCTATGATTTTACGTTTCAATATTGCAATAAGCCATGTTCGCTCACTAGCTTCTCCTTTGAAATTAATCATAGATTTTAGGCCCGCAAAAAAAGTTTCTTGTACTAAATCTTGAGCTATTTCTTTATCATCAACTCTTACGATAGTATAATTGAATAAATAATCACTGTATTTATCAATCCAACGGTTAGGATCTATATGGTGTGCTGACATAGGTTTTTTATTGTAGTCTTCAAAAATAGCGTAAAAATTTTTAATT
>CALFCI010000026.1 GCA_937951135.1 uncultured Aquimarina sp.
CAGATTTTAAAAACACTAATCGAATATACTGGCTTACTATTCACCATTAATCAATTCAATCAATGTACGTAGCTGATTATCTATACCTTCCAAAACCTGTTCTTCATCTGCTGGAATCATAATATCTGGCTCAGTGCCATGGCCATCTAAGGTTTTTCCATTTCTTTGAAGGGAGAGCATGGTAGATACTTTCACTCGAATGTTTGAATGTTTCAAATGTAATACTCTTGAATTACCGCTGGAACCATCTGTGGTTTCTCCTACAATCTTGACATTTGGCAAGCTTTTAAATGCGCTCGTAAAGACGGTTGCAGCACTAAAACTCTTTTCATTCACTAAAATATACACCAGTTGTGTATAGGATTGCTTTCCGTTATGCAAAACCATATAAAAAGGAGCACTAAACTTTGAAGTATCGAATGTCTTTTGGAGTTCAAAATTAGTATTAAACTGATCGATGGCATTTCTATCGGTATCTGTCAATTTCTCAGAGGTATATTCATATAGATAGCGTGCACTCATAGATCTGTCATCTCCAAGAATTGTTGCATCTGTTCGTAGATACGCAACATTTGCTACCCAAGGAGATTGTGCTGATTGTATAATATACTTTGCAAAGGTTTGTAGTAATTCTCTTCCTCCTCCTGGGTTATTCCGGATATCAATAATGAGTGCTTTGGTGTCTGAGAAGTTTTTTAGTGTATTTTCTATAAAATCTTCTAAACCTTCAACGTCATTATAGTGATACATCTCAGGTAGCTGAATATATCCAATGTTTTGTTCTAGCCTTTTACTTAGACCCTCAAAGTTTCCATTTTCAACCTTCCTACTATTTTTATATTGGCCTTCAAGTAGTTTTGAAGTATATCCGTTATTATCTAAAGTTAATGAAACAATTTCCTTTTTATGAGAAGCGCCATTACTAAAAACAACGGTAACACTATCTGGACATGCTATGTTGTTTCTAAATAACAACGCTCCATATTTTTGAATCGCGCTACTGCCTCTGGATAGTTTTGCTTGTATTGGCGCTTTTTTATCCTTGTAATTATAAGCGTCCATGAGCGTTTCTATTGCTACTCCATCAATACTTTTTATGTTGGGATGTGTATTATCATAGTAGGTGTAGTTCTCGTGATCTTGATGTTGCTTTAGGGCTACTATTTTTCCATCTAACGCTGCTACACCAAAAGGAAGTCGTAAGGTATAGGTATTATGACCCTTTTTATGAAAGGCTTCATTTTTAATAGAAGAATGCCTATCCCCTATTTCGGACATAATTTTGCTTAATTCATTTGTCAATTCGTTAAGATCTATATCCTCCTTTTTGTTCTTAATAGATCTAGATAATTCCTTCAAAGCAGCTACATAATCAAAGGTTGAAAGTTGCGCATACGACGACCTAGACTCCAATATTTCTTCAAATTGTTTTATATCGGCTAGTGCTTCGACGATGGTTAGTTTTCGCGAAAGCGTATTTATAGAAGTTGCTATGGTTCTATTATATTGAAGTGTTTGCTGTCTATTTTCAAAAGTAAAGGTGCCTGTATATGCTTTTGAAATAGCATTTTTAGACAGGTGTAGCCTAACATGTATGTTGGGTTGATAGCCTAACCCTTGCAGTACTTCCACCAGATCTTCAGAGAAACGCCTCTGCCATTTATGTCCAAACTGCTTTTTGCAAAAATCTAAGATCTCTCTTTTGCTTAAATGGTCTAGTTTTTCAAAATAATACCATTCATTTTCAAATTGTACCAAAGGTTGCTCTTTCTCCCATCTCACAGCAGTAAAAGGGGATGCTTTTTCTAATGTCAATTGTTGACTCAAAACAACTAATGAACTAAAACATAAAACAGTTAAGATAAAATTCGTTTTCATTTTTTCAATTTTTATTGTGAATTATTCATTTTTAATCATAAGACTAAAAAAACAACTTATGCTCAAATTTTTGTTTGCCCCGCCCTAAAGGGAGCAAAAATTCTCTGATATACGAGATTCTTTTAGAATATACCACCCTTTAGGGTCGGGGAAAAGTATATTCCGCACGACATTGAACAACACTACTAGTTTTAGTTTTGATTACGGATCATCAAAATTATACTCAAACGTATTTGAATTTGAACGTTTATAAAAATGATATAGACCAGCATTCCAAACAAATCGACAAACCTAGGGTTCTAATCGACGTAGCAGGATTGCATTTGTATATATTTACATCGTATCTATGAATAACTAAAATGTTGCAAGCATCACAGAAAACCATACAGACGATTAAGATCGCTTTTCACGTGATTTTAATTTCTTTTATAGCGTTCGAACTTTTAAGAGGCGCTTTTTATTTAATCCCAGAAGATTGGCTTTTCTTTTTGACAAGTGATGCTGTAGAGCATCTTGTATGCGCATCTATTGCGTATGGATTATATTATTATGTGTTTAAATTACATGGGATTTGGAAGAAAATTGGCTTGGTCATTCTCTCTAGTACCATGCTACTTCTTCTAGCAGCAGCTAAAGATTATAGAATACATAATACCGTTTCATTTGAGCAAACATTCGAATACTTCACTAACTTTTTAGGGCAATCGCTTTTATTTTATTCAGGGATCTATTTTGTACATCGATTAGAATTCTTGAATCGATATAAAAAGTTAGAAAAAGAATTAAGCCAAGCGAAAGAACAATTACTACGCAATCAATTACATCCTCATTTCTTATTTAATGCGTTTAACTCCTTGTACAGCTTATCTTTAAAAAATCATCCAGATACGGCTGAATATATTTTGAAATTATCGAGTATGATGCGTTATTTGACAGATGAAACGCATCTTACCAAAGTGCCGCTGCATAAAGAACTTGATTTTATTGAAAAGTACATCGCTATTGAGAAAATTAGGTTTGGTGAAGATGCGCGTATTAAACTTATCATTCAAGACGCTATTGCTGATTCAAACTGGATAGCGCCTTTTCTTTTAATAACATTGGTGGAAAATGCTTTTAAGCACGGATTTTATACCAATTCAAAAGATGCGTATGTAAAAATTAAGATCACTATTGAACATAACAAATTGCTATGTGTCATAGAAAACAGTGTTTTTGACAAGCAGCATTTTCAAGAAACGAATCGAGAAGGGAAAGGACTTAAAAACTTACAGCAACGTCTACAATTGCTGTATCCTAAGCATTCAAGTATGAACGTCACTACAACAGAAGATAGCTACGCTACACGCCTTAAAATAACGCTCTCCTAAATGAAGTCTTACAAAACCGTACTAATAGATGATGAACCCTTGGCTATAGATGTGATAGCCCATCATATAAAGCGCTTTCCAAATTTTGAAGTGATAAAAACATTTACAGATTCGGTAGAAGCATTTCATTTTTTAAAAGAGGATACTACTATAGACTTAGTTTTTACAGATATTGCCATGCCTGAAATTTCTGGAATTGAATTGGTGAAGCTTTCTAAGACTCCCGCCTTTATCATGACAACTGCTTTTAGTGAATACGCCGTTGAGAGTTTTGACTTAGAAGTAGTTGATTATCTATTAAAACCCATCTCATTTGAACGTTTTTCCAAAGCTATTACGCGTTTTGAAAGTCTTGAAAACAAAGAAAATCAACAGACACTTGAACCATCTTTTTTTGTGAAAGAAGGAGACGAATTTATTAAGATTTTAGTAAAGGATATCGATTATATTGAGGGGTTAAAAGATTATGCTAAAATTGTTACTGGGAAAAATTATTGTTTGGCCCTAAAAACATTAAAATCGATAGAAGAGGTATTACGCCCGTATCACTTTATGAGGATTCATAAATCCTATATTGTTCCCCTATCTAAAATACGCCAGTACAATGGAAAATGTGTGCTGATCAATAATTCAGAAATTCCAGTGGGTAGCAGTTATAGAGAAGCTTTAAAGACGTATTTGAATAGCAATAAGTTGTAATCTCATTTCAATAATTATATCTTATTCAAGGTCTTAGTTAAAAACTCATCACTACTCTCTGTTTGTAATTCTAGCCAGATTGGTAAATGATCACTCATCTGATTTCGCTTCCAATATCTGTTAAAATAAGTCTTGAATTTTGTATTGCTTGTTAAGGTACTTGGATCTTCTTTATGTGAAAGCATCAGCTGATGATACTTTGCTATTTCATTAGGCGAGTCAATGTATACATAATCAAATAAATTAAACACACCACCCTTTTCTTTGTCATTTTCGTCGACAGCAATTTTAAAATAGTCATCTACATTTAAAAAAATGCGATCATAGATTTGGTTTAAACTCGTATTAGTAAATTTTCCCTTTAACCCTTCACTTTCTATAAATTCAGTATCGGTTATGAGTTTAACAATATCATCATCATCTTCATAAAGATTTGTATCTCCCAGAATAATCATATTCCTATTTTCAAATGCCGAAGTGTCTAATTTTTCCTTAAGTATTTCCATTAATAAGCGTACTTCCTCTTTCCGAATGGCTTTGTTATTCGATCCTTCACCTGGATGCAAATGAACACTTACAATGGAGAATTTCCTCCACCCGCTTTCAAATCCTGTAAATGTGGGAGTTCGTTTTAGTTGATTGATAATTGCATTATTTTCAATCAATTCAGGTGGGATTACAATTTCTCCTGATAAACCGGAGTGTGCTATACGCCTTGAGTCATAAATAAAACCAAAGCGTTCATCATTTCCAAAACTACCCTCGGTAACATCACTTATAGTATGTTTCCAATGGGTTCCTAATACTCTAAGTATTTTTTTAAAATCACTTAAATTGCTATTAATTTCTTGTATAGCAACAATGTCAAAGGCATTTATTATTTCAGCAATATAGTATAAGGATTCTGCTGTTCTATTTTTTAATGTACCAAAATTCTTGATATTCCATGAACCTAGTAATAGATTGGTATCTACTGTCTTTCTAGGAACATTAGCTAAAATCCCATTCCGTAATCGTAGCAGGTTAGCTATGGTTCGTTTTTTTTCATCTTCAGCCAGCATGCGACTGTAGTTGTCTTCTGAGTCCAACATGATTAATGAATACCTATCATTCATTAACTCATTCTCTGGTCTTAAATCATTATACCACATATCGTTTTGTTTATTGAGTTACTAAATTAAAAACTAAAATGCCCTAGATAAATACCCTGCAAATGGTATTTATGGCTTATAAGGCTAAGTAAATCAACGCTATGGAGTATTTAAAGATACATAAATTAAAAAGTAATTCATTGCAGAAACCTATAATTGACTAAAATTAGAGAGAATAATTTTATTCCATGCACATTGGCACTTCACTCCTATTGGTAATGATTCTTAGTACGCTTTCGCGAAAGCGTATATAGCCTTAACATCTATTATTTAATACATGTAGGACTTATGAATCTTAACCTACGAGGCATCAATGTAACGAACTACTTTTCTAAAATAGCCGTGATTACGCGATGCAAACCTTCTTCCAATCTTACTCTAGGGCAAGCAAGATTTAGTCGTATATGACCACTTGCATTAGCAACAAACATATCGCCGCCTTCTAATAAAACGCCTGCATTACGTGCAAAGAATAAGGTTAGGTTTTCATCTGTAGGGAAATAGTGACTCACATTCACCCAAGCCAAGTATGTGGATTCTGATATGACAAATTTTGTATGAGGTAAGTGGGCGTCTAATTGCGCTTTCAAATATTTAAAATTAGCATCTAAATAATCAGTTAATTCGTTTAACCAAGCATGCCCATCTGTATACGCTGCTTGCGCTGCGACGATACTCAGTGGGTTTTCTACAGGCAAGTAATTCTCACTATACGTCTTTCTTAATTCGTCGTTAGGGATGATGATATTAGCAAATAAATTACCTGCGAGATTAAATGTTTTACTCGGTGCCATACACGTAATGATCTGATCTGAATTAGGAAAAAGACCCGCCATAGGCGTAAAAGATGTATTATGACGTAATACATCGCAATGAATCTCGTCAGATATGATCGTTACATCATTTTCTAAACACACTTCGCCTAATTCCTGTAACTCTTTCTCAGACCATACACGACCTGTTGGGTTATGAGGATTACAGAATATACCCAATACACATTTCTCATCTGATGCTTTCTCTCTGACATCATCCATATCCATACAATACGTGCCCTGCACTTCGATCAAATCAGAACAAACCAACTCTACACCGTTAAAATCTGCCCCGTGTTTGAAAAATGCATAGGAAGGTGTAACGATTAATACTTTTTCATCTGGTTTACAGATATGACCGATCAGGCTATACAATGCAGGAATCACGCCTTTAGCATGCACCAAATGTTTTATGTCAGGCTTCCATCCATATCGATCTGTACACCATTTTTGAAAAGCCAATGAATACCCTGGATCTGCTACCATAGAATATCCCAATAATGGATGTTCTAATCGTTTTTTCATTGCGTCAATAATCTCTGGAGCGATAGCAAACTCCATATCTGCAACCCACATAGGGATAAAGTTTTCTTCTTTATATTTCCCACTTAGATCTTCATCCGGATCAAAAAGATATCCTCTATACCCTGTAACAGACATTGCATTCGTTCCTTCTCGATTGATGACTTTATTAAATGGATACTTGTAAGATGACATCTGCTTCAGGAATTTAGTTGACATGAGAAATTTGAATACATACTATGCAAGCTATAAATATAAAGTACTTAGGATCATTTAAGATACACTCTTATTGAATTTCTTAAAAGCTTAATGTTTAAAACTTTTTTTATACGCTTTCGAACTTCGACTACGCTCCCTATAAACTTCTGCGTCGTTATACTCCTTAAAAGCATATAAAACACAAATAGAATGTATCATCTTAAAATTCATAACACACTTACATTTAAAGGGATGCGTAGTTCTTTCAAAAATTGTGAATATCTATTCTTGTTTAGACTTTTTCGCCTTGAGCGAAGCCTTATTTTTGGCATCCTTAAAACAAAAAGATATGAGTGCAACGTGGTACGAATGTAAAGTGAAATATAGAAAATTTGATGAAGCGTCAGGTATGCTAAAAGTGAAGACAGAACCGTTTTTAGTTGATGCTATTTCCTATACCGAAGCAGAAAGTAGAATTACCCAAGAAATGTCTGCTTATTTAATTGATAGTGAAGAAATTAAAATCACGAATATTAAAGTAGCAAATTATGCTGAGATCCACCCGTTTGAGAATTCTGATAGGTGGTTTAAATCTCGCGTGTCGTTAATCGCTTTTGATGAAGAAAGTGGTAAAGAGCGTAAAACAAATCTATA
>CALFCI010000027.1 GCA_937951135.1 uncultured Aquimarina sp.
CTCATTTCTGTGGAGGCATAGGTAGAATACAGTGTGATATCCCATTTTTCTTTAATCTTTTGACCTAAGGTATTGAGATTAAAATCCTGATCTCGTAAGGGTTCTCCGATACAAATGGCTGCTTTTACCGAGGTATTTTCATAATCAATGCCATGTGCCTCTGCATAGGCTATTAATTTAAGTAAAAATGAAGGTACAACGACTAAATAGGTGGTTTGAAAACGAGCTATCGAATCCCATTGCAATTCTGGAATTCCGGCACCTACACGAACCATCGCTGCTCCTAGTTTCCGAGTACCCAAAAAATACGCTAACCCTGCCATAAACCTACGGTCCAAAGTAGTTGTTAATTGCACTACATCTTCTTTCGTAACCCCAGCGGTGGCAAAAGAAATGGCTTCATTATACGCCAAACGTTCCAAGTCCCCATCCGTTAACGCAAAAGTAACTGGCTTTCCTAAGGTGCCTGAAGTGGTGACATAATCTACAATATCAGATTTTGGTACACATAAAAAATCATTAGTATAGGCCTGTAAATCGTCTTTGGTTGTGATGGGCAATTGCTGTAAATCATCAATCGTGGTGATGGTAGCTATCGCAATATTATGTTTCAAAAATAGGCGCTGATAATACGGCGAATTCGCTTGTACATAGCGCAACAATTCTTGTAGTTTTTCTTCCTGTAACGCAATGCTATCGGATTCCTTTGTGTACTCTATCTCCGGAAATTTCATGATGCAAATTTAACTATTTTTATTGATGCCCAATATCTTGTGCTATTTTTGTTGAGACACAAGATCTTGTATCTCTATCTTGGGGGTTTATAATTTTCGATAACATTTCTTGATGTATTTCTTTAATTTTCGCTCATCAGGAACCGTTGTTACCTCTCGGCGCTGTGCTTGCTTGAATGCGATGATTGCTTTTTTATATGCTTTATGGGAATAATGGTATGCTCCTATTATAAAATAGGTCGCCCAAAAATTTGGGTTTAAACGTTCAAAATCTTGTAATTCTTGATCTTCAATCTGCGATTTTTCTTCTGTAGCTATTTCAATACGAGCACCTAATACACGATATGCTTCATAATCGGCATAGGCTTGTGTCGTAACAAAAGTATCTTCAGGAATGGTTAATGTTTCCTCGGCAACACTAGTTCCATTGGTTGGTGTTTCAAATTTTTTGAATACATCATCTAGATCATAGGCCACAAAAGCACCCAACTGATAGGGATTGCTCGACACCCATACTTTCCGTTCTTCGGGTTGAAATACAATCCCGTGATGCGCTAAGAGTTGGTTTAATGCTTTTTCATTTCCATAGCCAATTTTAGCATTTTGTATCCCTTCTTTGTTCCGTAAAATATCCACCGCTTTACTCGGGTCTAGTTGCTCTTGCTCCGATAATAATTCGGTCATCCGTTGGTATCGGTATAGGGAATGACTTTCTGCAATGGCTTTTTGGTTGCGCTTATCTTCTGCATAAACTGTACTTTGAAAATGATTTGAACACACCAATTGATTTGTGTTTTCAACTTCATATACTCCAAAATTATCTGGAGCGACTTCAATTAGTACCACCTTCTTATCTTTTGCACTTGCCACCATAATAGATTCGGATACAAAAACTGATCTCTTTTTAGCAATGGCAATGGCTTCCTCTATAGTACTGGCATACTGTAGTATCTCTCGTGTTAAAATTGATATTGGCGTTTTAGCACTCAGTGGAATTTTGGACTTACCTGCATTAATAGTTACCGTTAGCCCCGCTGCATTCATTCCGGATAAAGCACCTATCATACCCGCCCATCCATAGGTCATAAATTTATGTCCTTTACTGGGGTTCATAAACGTCACTACTTTTTCTTTTGCGAAATCATCCCCTACATTGAAATCAAAATTACGACCAATCAGTAGTTGCCCATTTGTTGTTTTATCTCCCCATGCTGCAAAAGAGGTACACCCTACTAACATTAAATCTTGTAACGCATGACCAATATCATGTGCACCATGCGCATATAACATCCGGACATAAGGTTCCGCAAAATTGTTATATGCATTAGAAGCATATCGTGAGACTCCATAAATCTCCTGTTTATACTCTTCGGGTACATTATGATGTAATTTTCGATTATACCAGGCTACAATTTTACTTAACAGCTTCAAGTAGGCTTTAGAATCAACCATTGTGGTTATTTTTCCAATAAATGCTTCTTCCTGAATTAAAATCAATTCTCTTGTCAAACTCCCTGCCGCTATACCACGTTCTAAGGGTTCTCCTTCAATATACAATTCCCATATATTGTGGTCATTTTGTTGCAATACATTGTTTGCTAATGTATAATGGGTATCACTATGCTGTATCCTAGTGGTATCTATAGTTTCAATTCCACGAATATCTGGACGTGCTGCTAGTGATTTTTTAACCCCACATGAAGCCATGATAGTCATCAAAAAAAGTAGGGATATGAATAACCGCCTTTGGATCATAACGATTGTTCTTTTGCTGCTAGTCTTTCTTTTATGCGCGCTATTAAATAGTCCCTGCCTAACAATTCACCGCACGTAAGTACTGCACTAATTGTTACCCCAAGAACACCATGCATATTTAATCCTTGTCCCGTAAATAACAAATTAGGAATCCGTGTTCTAGGAGATAAAAAAGATTTCATTGGATTCTCGGCATCTTTTACAAAACCATACATACCACCTTCATGACAACCAATATAATCCCGATAGGATAAAGGTGTTGACGCATGTACGGATTGAATACAAGAACGCAGATTTGGAAATTTTTTCTCTATTTCGCTAAGGTATGCTTCAATCTTACGTGCTTTAAACGCCTCGTAATCTTCTCCTCTTTCATTTTCTATTGCTACTGTATTAAAAGTATCTGTCCAAGGTTTCATTTCTTCAAATCGCATATACGAGATAGAGGTCAAGTTTTCGGCATATCCTAAATTTTTAGTATCCTCGTTCATTGAAATCAAGTATGCTTCTGGCCATGTTGCTTCATCATACTCTTGTGTTGTCCATACCTTTTCTGTAGTTTTAGTATGGTAATAGTTATGGTTATTATATGGAACTGTTTTAGGTTTAAAGACAATATATATGCTAAATGACGAAATTACACTTTCTGTACTTTGAATGCGTTTAAAATACAATTTCCGGAAGCGTTCTTTTCCTACTATTTGTAATGTGAGTTTAGGATCAACATTAGATATAAACTGATCCCCATAAAAAGTGTCATTTTTAGTTGTAGAAACCGATACCAATTGGTCTTCTTCAAAATTAAAACGATTTACTTCTTGATATTTCTGAATCGTCCCTCCTAGACTTCGAAACTTTTTTACTAATAATTTAGCGATCTGGCTCCCTCCTTTTACACAACGCCATGCACTCTCCATATATGAGTTTACCGATAATGCATGTACATAAAAAGGCGTTTTTTCTGGATCTCCAGCATACAATAAATTAGACCCTGCTAATATGGCTCTTAATTTTACGTTTTGGGTTATACTATCGATATAGTCCTTTGCCTTTAAGGTCAATAGCGCTTCTCCATAACTATAATCACCGGCTTCTAAATTATATAATGGAAACTGATAACAGGCTTCTTTTATTTTTTCTACATACTGTTGTAATGCGTCGATTTCTTCCGGAAAATGTTTTGCTAATTGTATTACAAAATTTTCATGCCCTTGCGCATGAGGATACGCTACAGGATCATTTTCAAATGTAATCTTATCATACGCATCAACATCCATCTGAACAATCTTAAGATCATCCATAATATCTAAATATTGAAAATACTGATGTAAATTTTGACCCTTTCCTAATCCTCCAATGTAGTGCACTCCAGTATCAAAAATATTTTTATCTCTTACAAAAGTCTGTAGGTTCCCTCCAAACTGATTGTTTTTTTCTAAGACACATACTTTTTTTCCCTCTTTTGCAAGGATGTTAGCAGCTACTAATCCTCCTAATCCACTACCAATAATAACAACATCAAATTTTTCTTTCAAATCAATTCTTTTTTCTAAAGGATGAGTCGAGACAAGAGACAATACCGAATCCTCGGGAAAGACTAAAAAAACAAACAACTATTCTTTTGATCATGAAATTCTATTTTTAGTACTGAAAACCAAATCAGTATGCTTTTTTGTCGTGTACTTAAAGTAAACATCTAAAAAAACATTCAGCACCTTTTACAAAAAATAGAGAGGAGAACTTAGACAAGAGGTCGCGGAATCTTAAAATATTCATGCACAACTAAAAAGATAGACAACTCCACAAGCTCATCTCTTTTTTCTTAATTCCCTAAAACAACACTATTCTCTATTCTCTCTTTTCTATATTCTCTTTTCTATTCTCTATGTTCTATGTTCTATTCAAAAATTCTTATCCAATACAATCATTCCATTTTCATTCATCACTTCACTAAACTGATCTCGAAGTATTAATGGTAATTCAAACGGTGCTGAGCAAATAATAATACGCTGTACTTGATTTCCTATTAACGCTGTTACCACCTCTTCTGATATTGATGTATTTGTTCGAAACAAAAATACATTAATTTTATTCGAAGTCAAATCCCGATCCGACATAAAGGTAATCTCATTACGCTGTGTTGAATAGCATTGCTTCGCTATAGAAAGCTGTGTTTCGCTGGTCAATACACCAGTACATTTTGCGTATGGTTTTTTAAAACTAAGATAGATGGCTGCTAGCCCATAGTCATTACTATAAACACCTATAGTATCATAGGTATTTATGAACTTTGCAATCGTATACAACTGTTCTTTATGTAGTTTTAAATCCTTTTTTACAGCATTGAAACATTTCTTGTATCGATAATTATTCAATAGTGGTGCATCAAAATAAGATATTCCCTCTGCAGTTTCTTGTATGGCTACATATTGATCTTTACAATATGTGCTTATTTTTTTAGTCCGCTCGGCATACCCCGTTCCATAGGTTGTTTGATCTTGAGTAATTCGTGGTAAAATATGAATATTTAATGCCCCATTATGGATTACAAAGTCTCCTTTGGGAGATAGTTTATGAGCTCCATGAATAATTACGGGTACGATGTCTATCCCTAATTCTTCTGCCAGATAAAATGATCCTTTATGAAATCGACTCATTTTAGCTGTTTGTGTACGGGAACCTTCTGGAAAAGCTATCAAACTATATCCTTGCATTACCTTTTCTCTTAAATGAGTTACCCCTTCTTCTATCCCAGAGGATACCGGATAAAATCCTGCTAACCGCACTGCTTTTCCAAAAACTTTAGAGTTATAGACCCAATCTTTTACTAAATAAATTAATTTGGGATGTAAAATGCCTACGGAAAGAATATCTAAAAAGGAGGCATGATTGGCAATGATAATACACGGCCTACTAAAGTCTTCTTGATGTGGATTGTGGATTTTTCTTTTAAACAAGGGGTTAGAGGTTAGTACTGATCCCATTAATTTGGAAACTACCCGATGAAAAAATGACATTTTCGTTGCCTTCGCAACAGGAAACCATGGTATGAGTAAACTACTCAATATAGACACTGTAAATCCGCCTATAATGAAGTACCCAAAACTCCATATTGCCAATAGAGTTTGTCCGAATTGTAATGGTTCTAATCCTTTTTTTGCACGATTGGTAATACATGCGTTAAAGAGTAAAGGTTGAATGGTAAATGATACCATAACGGCTGTTATGATCCCTATAAGAGATACTGTTGCTATAGAACGTAACGCTGGATGTTTTGCGAAAATTAACACCCCTATGCCCAATACTGTGGTAATTACAGAGAGTAGTATTGATGTTTTATACGTGTGTAATTCTTTTACTCCATACTCATACTCTTTGATTAAACCATTGGTAATAAATATACTATAGTCTACTCCTAAGCCAAAAATAAAAGTAGATATAATCACATTAAAAATATTAAAGTCAATATCCAACAGGCGCATAATCCCTAATGTAATCACCCAAGTAATCGCTATAGGAGCTGCCGTAAGTAGTGTTAACACAACATCTTTATAAAAGAAGAATAGCAAAAGTAACACGGCTATTAGTGAATAGCTGATAAGGCTATTGAAATCATTTTTTAAGTTCCCTAATAACTGCTCATTTAATTGTTTTCGATCAATGACTACGGTATTCTTTTGGGTATTTAAAGCTTTACCTATCTGATCTGCATTTTCATGTTTTACTTTTATAGCGGTTACTACAGTCGCAAAACCCTCTTGTTCTGAGACAAACTCATCTAGATATAATTCTTTAATCGCTTTATATTCCTGATACGCTATTGGTGTATATGACTGCTTTATTTTGGTATAAAAACTATCAAAAGCTTCAGGCTTAAATCCTTTTTCTATTCCGTTCTCTTTTAGCAATGTTATCGCAGTTTCTCTCCGTTGATTGTCCCAAAATGAATTCCATATCCTAATTTTTTCTTCTTGTACTTCTTGAGAAAGTACGACGCCACCAATCGAACTGTAATTGATGAGTTCTTGATTGGATTTTTTTACTGCTAATATCTGATGTAAATTATTATTGGCATTAAGGGCTTCATTTAGATTCGTACCATGACTTACGATGTACATTGATTTTGCACTGTTATTATTGATACGATCAAGGTCTGCCTCTGCTTTGACTAACCCTTCGGGTTGAAAATTCATAGCACTGAGGTTTGTATTAAACCCAACCTCTTTAAAAAGAAAAAGACCAACACAGCACGCGATAACAATACTGCCAATTATAATTTTACTGGTATGAAAATTAAAATTTGAAACGGTATCTATTATTGTTTTTTTCGAAGTCTCTTTTTGTGTTGAAAAACGATACGCTTGTGGTATAAAAACAAGTGCAAAAACCGATGCGCCGATCACACTAATCGCTGCAAAAACTCCAAGATCATTTAAGGCTTCTGATTTGACAAATAACAAACATAAGAATGCAACCGCTGTAGTTAAGCTACTCATGAGTATAGGCAAAGACACATCGCTATACAACGTCTCAATATTCCTATTGTTTCTAAAATGTGTCAAAATATGTAATGAATAATCTAGTGTTATTCCGAGCAACACAGAGCCAATGCCTAGTGAGATTGCAGAAATTTGTCCTTTCCAAAGGTATAGTATTGCGATGGCTAGTAGAGCACCAAAAATTGTTGGTGTAAAAATGAGTAAGGGCACTGTTATTTTTCGATAAAATAGCACCAAAATAATCAGTAAGATACTCATTGCTATACTTATGGTAAGCTGTATGTCTTGTTTGATTTGTGTTGCATTGGCTACTGCATATAAGGTAGATCCAAACAGAGCTGCATTAACGGTTTCATATTT
The DNA here is from genome assembly GCA_937951135.1 of uncultured Aquimarina sp. GTDB lineage: Bacteria > Bacteroidota > Bacteroidia > Flavobacteriales > Flavobacteriaceae > Aquimarina. Next base: position 7,349 of record CALFCI010000027.1, read on the forward strand.
GGTATTTAAGGCTGTAGTTAATTGCTCTAATTGTTGTACAAAAATGGTGTTTTCGGCAGTTTCGTTTGTAGCTAATGCCGGAGTGATAAATAACAATAGATTTTTATGATCCTTGGTGACTAAAAATCCATTGTATAGATCGTAATTATCGCCTAACTGTAATTGTGCTAACTTTTTCAAACCTACAGGGGTTAACGACAAAGGGTCCTTCACCAAGTATTGTTTGGTGATAAGTCCTGCTGGAGAAAGTAATGTTTTATAATTATTTTCAATGATATTCGTTATCGAATCGGCATTCAACTTGTGCGCTAAATTGGTATAATCGTCTTCCGATAAAAACAAAGGAAGGTGCTCATATACAAAATCATACACCTTCATAATATTCCCTTCGGCTACCTTGCCTTGTATATTTTTTACATACATTGGCAATTGTACTGATACACTGTCGATATACTCCTGAGCGTATTGTGTAAGGGCTTCGGGGTCTTCATTAGTTACACTAAGATTGACTACAATCTTATCGGTAAACGAAACGGTTTCTAATACTTTTTGAGTAATTGCAGCAGATTTGCTATCGGGTATTAATTGGGTGATGTCTTCTTCAAAACCAATCCGACTTGCTAAAAAACCTAATCCCAAAAACAATACAACCACCCCTATCCAACTGACGTAGCCTAATCGTTGAAGTTTATAGTATATCCTTAAAAAAAAATGATGCATTTATTGGTCTTGTTTTTGAGTATTTCTAAAGCTAAAATACAAATATGATGAGACTCCCAAAACTAAAGTGACTAGGAGTGCTAAAAATAGGCTTCCGATAAGGTATTGGGTTACGCCTTTAAACATATCTCCTCCTGATCGTATAGCTTCTATATCTAGTGCCATGTCCATTTCTCGTCCCATGATAAGAGCTCCTAGTTGATAACTTATATATACAATAAAAGGAATTACTGGTGGAATACTAATGTTGGAGCATAAAAATGCAACAGCCTTATTGAGTTTAAAAAGTGTCGCTAAGCTTAGTACCAATACCGTCTGCAATCCCCAAAGCGGAGCTATTCCGATAAAAACACCAAGCATAATTGCTGCGGATTTTTTTAAAGGTGGGTCATCACTTTTTAGAATTTCTTCTCTCCAAACGGTTTTAAATCCTTTTTTTTTTAAAGTGAATAGTAATCGTTTTGGAAGATACCATAGCAAGGTTAGAATGACTAACCAAGTATTAAGAATACTAATTCGTGTAAAATCCTGAAATGGTCTAAAATGTGATACGCGCTCGTCGGGATCGTATAATACCTGAATCGGAATATTACGCACCGTAACATTTCGCCATGCTAATTTTACAATAACCTCGATTTCTAACTCAAATTTTCGAGTAAATAACGACATCTTTTTAATGACGTCTAATGGATATAAGCGAAATCCAGATTGTGTATCGGTAAGCTTAATTCCAGTTTCTATATAATACCAAAAATTAGAAAATTTATTTCCAAAACTACTTTTTCCGGGTACAGAAGGATCATCCATCTTTCGAGAACCTATAAGTACTAAGGGTTGTTTGGGGTCTTGCTGTTTTAATTCCTTTAGAAACAATGGAAGATCACTCGGAAAATGTTGCCCATCACTATCAATAGTTATAGCATATTGATATCCCAAAGCAATTGCCTTTTTAAACCCAGCTCTAAGCGCCATTCCTTTCCCTTTATTTTGTGGAAAAGTAATGATCTCAACCTCTTGATAGGTTCCTAATAGTGTAGTAGTACCATCGGTAGCTCCGTCATTAACAATAATGACATGTTGCGTTTGTGCTAATACACCATCAACTACACGCTGCAATGTCTTTTCATTATTATATGTAGGTATAATAACGCAGCAATGCAAGGTTTCAAATAAAGTGTTGTGCGTTGGGCTTTGTGTCAAAATTTATAAATTGAATGTAAAAATAAAATAATTCGGTAGTAAACCGGTATTATCCTTTACAAATTCATGACATGTTACGAAATGAATATAATCTCAATACATGGCTAGCAAGCTATCACGCTGCTAAACATTTCTAGAAATAGTAGTTTTAAAAACCTAATTTATTTCTACAGTTGAGAACGTTTTTGAATTCAAAAAACACTATAAATTGAACATCTGAATGACTGTTACTCTACTCCGGATACTCAATTCGTAGATGATAGATGTTCGTCAATTTTCTTTTAAAAACTTTTTTGACTTGTTTGATCTCTTTAAATGTAATATTAGCATTCACAAACTGACCATCCTCCATCTGTTTATTGATAATTTTATCTACAAACGTTTCGATAAGGCTACTGGTTGGATTCTTTAAGCTTTTTGAAGCAGCTTCTACGCTATCACTCATCATCAAAATAGCGGTTTCTTTAGAAAAAGGCTTCGGCCCAGTATATTGAAAATCTTTACGATCTACATCCGGATTCATTTCTTTTTCCTTGGTATAAAAATAATGCACTACACTCGTACCATGATGGGTACGTATAAAGTCTATAACGCGATCTGGCAAATTCTGCTTTTTAGCGATTTCTACTCCCTTTATGACGTGATCTATAATGATTTTAGCACTTTCTTTAGGCGATAAGGTATCATGTGCATTTCCTGATGATGATTGATTTTCGGTAAAATATGTAGGAGTCCCCATCTTTCCAATATCATGGTATAAAGCCCCCACACGAACTAGCATCGCATTCGCACCGATCTCATTTGCAGCTGCTTCAGCTATATTGGCAACATTAAGGGAATGATGAAATGTTCCTGGTGCGGTATCTGATAATTTTTTCAATAACCCGGAATTCGTATCGCTCAATTCTAATAAAGAAACATCTGAAACTAAACCAAATACTTTTTCATACACATAAATTAAAGGATGCACCGTCAAGGTTACTAAACCACTGAGTAAAAATGACTGTGCTGTTTTCCAATCCATATTATCAATACTTCCTTCATGAATAATATGAAATGCCAAATACGCAAGAATATATACCAAAGTAATTTGCCCTACAGTAATAAATAAATTAGCGCGCTTATACGATCCTGATATCGTTAGGATCGTTACAATACCTGCAATAGTATGCAGAAACATATATTCATAACTATTTGGAACGATAAACCCTAAAATCAATACTGTAATGATTAATGAAAATAACCCTAACCTAGAATCAAAAAAAGCTTTAATGACCAATGGAAGAATACATAAGGGTACCATATATACAAATGCTGAAGCATACTTTACAACAAATGTGGTGATCAATACCATAATCAGTACATTAAAAAACACAAAGGTAAACTGCCTATTATTTCCAAAAATATCGGTTCGATATTTTCGTATAAATAATAATAGCATTAATAATGCTAATGCCACTAAAATCGCATATCCAAAAATGATCCAGTACACGTTTTTATCACTCCAGACTTGGGATTCATATTCTTTCTTTAAAGAACTAAGCACCTTTAACTTATTCCCTTCTACTACTTCTCCCTTTGCAATCACACGACTTCCTTTGGTAATACTACCTCGTGTTGTAATAATTTGAGCCAACTCATTTTTTAACACACTCGCTGTAAGGTGTTCATTAAGCTGCACATTAGGCTTAATAATATCAAAATATAGGGCTAAAAATTCTGAGCTAAATTTAGCATATTCACTCTGATCTACTTTTTTTGAAATATAGGTTCTTAATTTCGATGATGACAATAACTGTCCATAATGAATAGCTTCCGCCTCATTACCTCGATTTAAAAAAATCTGCTGTTTTCTTGTATATTCATAATCCTTGTCTACAATACCATATCTATAGATCTCATCAAGGATCGTTTTTCCAAAATCTCTTGCTTGATCTCCAGAATTACTTTCAGACAATACTGTCAAATATTGAGAAAAAGTAGTACCATACAATTCTTTTGCAGTGTGTACCTGCACCGTATCATATTGAAAATACGGAACAATATTGGCTGTGATTTTTTGTTTTTCTACTACTAATTCTTCTTTTGTTTTCGCTATTGCAAAATCAAATGGAGCATATAGATTTTCGTTTTGCCAAGGTTTACCTTTAGTAAACTCATATTTAAAAATTCCGCCTTTAGGAAATAAATACACAATGAGTACCAATGTGGTAATAAATAAAAAAACTTTATACAGTATCGTTTGATATTGATAAAGGGTGCTGAAAAAATTTTTCACAATTCATAAGATCTAGAAAATCAAAAGTAATGAAAATTTAGAGAGTATAATAAGTGTCGTTCCTTTACAAAATCATTGTGCATATCTTCTAAAAATCATTAAATTCGCATATATAAGGATATCTCATTATGAATAAAGAAGTAGTTATTGTCGCAGCGGCACGTACTCCAATTGGTAGTTTTATGGGTAGTTTATCTACAGTGCCCGCAACACAACTGGGAGCTACTGCTATTCAAGGTGCTTTACAAAGTATTAATCTTGACCCCAAATACATTGAAGAAGTGTTTATGGGCAATGTAATACAAGCCGGCACAGGACAAGCTCCTGCACGACAGGCTGCACTAGGTGCTGGAATCGGCGATCATGTGCCTTGTACAACCGTAAATAAAGTATGTGCCAGTGGTATGAAATCGGTAATGCTTGCAGCTCAAGCTATTGCACTAGGTGATATTGAGGTAGCTGTAGCCGGAGGAATGGAGAACATGAGTTTAATTCCACATTATATTCACTTGAGAGCCCCTCATAAATTTGGTACTCAAAGTATGGAAGATGGGATGCAAAAAGATGGCTTAGTTGATGCTTATGAGCATAATGCCATGGGGGTTTGTGCAGATCTATGCGCTTCTACACATGGGTTCAGTAGAGAAGATCAAGATGCCTATGCTATACAATCCTATGAACGTGCAACCAAAGCATGGAGCGAAGGTAAGTTTGATACTGAAATTGTTCCTATTGCTGTGCCGCAGCGTCGAGGAGCACCTATTATGGTTACAGAAGATGAAGAGTATCGCAATGTAAAAATGGAGAAGATCCCTACATTACGCCCTGCATTCACTAAAGATGGTACTGTAACCGCAGCAAATGCTTCTACCATCAATGATGGCGCTGGAGCTGTTATCCTAATGAGCGCTGAAAAAGCAAAAGCTTTAGACCTCACTCCTATTGCTAAAATTACAGGATATGCCGATGCTGCTCAAGAACCTAAATGGTTTACCACAGCACCTGCCAAGGCACTACCTAAGGCCATAGCAAAAGCTGGAATCAAAATAGAAGATGTAGACTTTTTTGAATTTAATGAAGCTTTTTCTGTAGTAAGCTTGGCGAATCTAAAACTTTTAGGACTTAGTGATAAAAACACAAATATAAATGGAGGAGCCGTATCTTTGGGACATCCATTAGGTTGCTCGGGCGTACGGATATTGATCACCTTACTTAATGTATTAAAACAACAGAATGCTACCATTGGTGCAGCTGCTATTTGTAATGGCGGTGGTGGCGCTTCTGCAATGATAATTGAACGCCTTTAATATACCATTAACCCCTTATAATTAAAAATTAATGCAATACGGTATTTGCAATCTTAGTATTATTCCTTTACGTCTTGATCCCAAGGACACTAGTGAGATGGTATCACAAGTGCTTTATGGAGAATCTTTTAAAGTCTTAGAGCAACGTAAAAAATGGAGTAAAATCCGATTGGATTATGACCACTATGAAGGTTGGATAGACAATAAGCAATATATTGAAATTACACTCGAAGATCATACACTTTTCAATACACCTAATTTTTCTATTGCAACAGAATTAGTCGATTTTATTACTACCAATACCGATCAACTCATTCCGATACCCCTAGGGGCTTCTTTAGAAAAACTGAATTTTTTACAGCACCGTTATGAAGGCATTGCTATTACAAAACAGCAACCTAAAACTAAAATTGTTTCCACTTCCTTTTTATACCTAAACGCACCGTACTTATGGGGTGGAAAAACTAATTTCGGAATCGATTGTAGTGGATTTACTCAAATGGTGTATAAACTGAATGGCTATAAATTACTTCGTGATGCTTCGCAACAAGCTACACAAGGAGAACCACTTAGTTTTATTGAAGAAAGTGAACCCGGAGATCTAGCCTTTTTTGATAACGATGAAGGAGCCATCATACATGTAGGGATTATGATGGAAGATAATTACATCATTCATGCACATGGCCAAGTGCGTATTGATCGTATTGATCATACCGGAATTTTTAATGCCGAAAAACGGACGCATACGCACAAACTTAGGGTCATTAAACGTATTATATAGAGACGCAAAATCTTGCGTCTCTAATTTGACACAAAATCTTGTGTCTCTAATTTAATCCAACAAAGAAACCCCATTAAGATCCGTCGTTAACACATCACTCATATAATTAAAAAATGGATGAAGCAGCTCATAATGATATACTAGTTTGTCTAAAAAGTCTGGAGCAAGAACTTCTGCATCTGTAAAATCGTGCGTTACAAAAAATGATTTATTTCGGATCAAATCAATAGCAGCATGCGCTTTAGCAAATCCTTTAGGAGCTGTTTTTACTTGAAAACCTTGATTAAACCCTCCAAATGCAGTATTGAAATCAGATTGCGCCAAAATTTCTCGGATCTCTTGATCGTCCATTTCAAACTCTTTTCTTATCCTTAATAAATCTGCCGGTTCTGGTCCAAAAAAGCCACCTCCCATCGAACACTTGCCTGATTCTATACGAAGATAATAGCTTCCTCTTCTATGTGCTCCGGATCTCATAAAACTAGCACTTCTATGCACATTGTATGTAGTCTTGTCTTTACTAAAACGAACATCTCTATTGATTCTAAACACTTTTATTTTTTCAATTTCATCATTTTCATTCAATCGTTCCTTTACGGATTCATAAAATGACTTTAATGCTTTTTCACTTGCCAGATATGTCTTCTTATGCTCTGTCATCCAATCCTTATGATTGTTCTTTTTTAAAGCCTCTAAAAAATCGAATGTTGATTTCGGTATGGTACTCATATACGCTATTGATTTATGTCTTAAAATTACAAAATATAGTTGAGAACTTAAGACATTAAGAATCCATAGCACCCTAAACATACAAGACAAGACCGATTTACTACAAGAAACAAAACGCTATTTTATCTTGAATCTTGGTTCTAAAAGTCTTGAATCTGGTCGGATACACCCGAGCTACACTCAAGTACTAAAAAATAACCCCTCCTATAAAATATCCTTCTAATACACTATCAAATAACAAAAAACCAAAAAGTCATATTATTTAGGATGCTATTAATTAGGCGTATAATTCGCAAAGCTTTAAAAGGGCAACCACAAACAAAACTCCAAACCAATAAAACTTAGAATCTTAGATTTTTTGCATCTTATATCATATCTTTACCTTAGGTTTAAATCTAGGAATGATGAGTACAGCAAGAGCACGTGTTGTTGCCGCAATTGAGGCACAAAAGAAGAATCCAAATCTGAAGCTAAAGCTTAAAGAAAAGACGGAATATTTTACCAATTTACTGTTTTATACTTTATTTGATATTGATACTGATGTTTCAGAAAACATAACCGTTTTAGAGCATACTTTTGAAGAGCTAGTAGATTTAGCTTGCTGGGAAATTGAAAAACCGTGTAGCAAAATATGGCAATCTTATTTAGACACCTTGCCAGCGCTTCTAAACAAGTTAACCCTTGATGCCCAAGCATTTATTAAAAGTGATCCCGCAGCAAACTCTTTGGAAGAAGTATATATGGCTTATCCTGGCTTTTATGCCATTGCAATTTATAGATTAAGTCATGAATTGTTGAAATTTGGATTACCGCTAGTCCCTCGATTAATGACAGAATACTCTCATAGATTAACCGGTACTGATATTAATCCCGGAGCTCAAATTGGTGAGTCTTTCTTTATTGATCATGCCACAGGAATCGTTATCGGTGAAACTGTGATCATTAAAGACAATGTGAAAATGTATCAAGGAGTAACACTGGGAGGCTTATATGTAGATCGTAAATTACGAAGCACAAAACGACATCCTACCGTAGAGAACAATGTAACCATCTACGCCAATGCTACAATACTAGGCGGTAATACTATTATCGGTGCAAATAGTACTATTGGAGGAAACACATGGATTACTACTTCTGTTCCTGAAAATTCAATTATTTCTAATACTTCAGAAATGAAGATTAAAAAAGTAGTGTAATACCATGTCAAATACCATCCTCGACCTTATAGGCAATACGCCTTTAGTACAAGCCACATCTATCATACAAAACCCTAACATTACCTTACTATTAAAATTAGAAGGTCATAATCCGGGAGGAAGTGTGAAAGATCGTGCGGCATATAATATGATTAAATCTGCACTAGATCGCGGAACTATTGATCAAAACACAAAACTTATTGAAGCCACGAGTGGAAACACTGGTATTGCATTAGCTATGATTGCTGGAATATTCAAATTAGATATTGAATTGGTAATGCCCGAAAATGCAACTAAAGAGCGAGTACAGACCATGCGTGCCTATGGCGCCAAAGTAACACTTACTTCTAAAGATGTTGGTATTGAAGGGGCACGTGATTATGCTGAAGCCAAAGTACACCATGACGGATATGTCATGCTTAACCAATTTGCAAATGATGACAATTGGAAAGCGCATTATAAAACAACAGGACCAGAAATCTGGAAGGATACTAACGGTAAGATTACACATTTTGTTTCTGCTATGGGAACAACAGGAACAATTATGGGCACATCTACCTATCTTAAAGAACAATCTACAGCCATACAAATTGTAGGTGCGCAACCTATGGATGGCTCTAGTATACCTGGAATACGAAAATGGCCAAAGGAATATTTACCTAAAATATTTAACCCTTCTAAAGTAGATCAAGTTATTGAAGTCAGTCAAGAAGAAGCAACTATTATGGCCAAACGATTGGCCAAAGAAGAAGGAATATTTTCTGGAATGAGTAGTGGTGGCTCTGTAACCGCGGCTTTAAAACTAGCTGAAACTTTGGATAAAGGAGTAATCGTTGCTATAATTTGTGATCGTGGAGATCGATATTTAAGCTCTGACTTGTTCAGTGACTAAGTTTCTAATATTTAGCTAATTGAAAATGATTACCTAAATAAAAGATTTAATTAAAAATCATCTATAAAAATAATAGTTTAGATTCAAAAATTTGTTAGCGATATCTTTAACAACCTAAAAAAGCGAGCAGGTCGTTTTTAACACGTTAAAAAGTAATGTATCTTTTATGTTCTAAACCAACATGTATTATGAGTGAATTACAACCATTAAGATTAACATAACTTTAATTTATTTATTCCCTTAAAAAAACTACTTTTACAGCACTGTCTATCATATCATAATTATGTCTATACCAAATCCACAACAATTAGCACACACCCTTAAAGAATATTTTGGGTATGATCGCTTTCGTCCTTTACAGGAAGAAATTATAACTACCGTATTTTCTGGAAAAGACACCATGGTGATTATGCCCACAGGAGGAGGAAAATCGATTTGCTTCCAACTCCCAGCACTGTTACTACCGGGTGTAACTTTGGTCATTTCTCCATTAATTGCTTTAATGAAAGATCAGGTTGATGGACTAGTTGCCAATGGTATCAACGCAGCTTATTTAAATAGTAGTCAGAATAGCAGTGAACAAGAACACATACATACACAATTACGAAATAAAGAAATTCGATTACTATACCTTGCTCCAGAAAGCTTATCCCTTTTCGAACCGATGCTTTCTGAAATCGAAGTAAGTCTTATTGCTATCGATGAAGCACATTGTATTTCTGCATGGGGTCATGACTTTAGACCTGCATACACACAATTGGGATACTTAAAAAAACGATTTTTGAACATTCCAATTATCGCGTTAACAGCAACCGCAGATAAAGCTACCCGAACAGATATTTGTACACAATTAAACATCCCGGATGCCATTCCATTTATAGCTTCTTTTGATCGAAGCAATTTAAGTTTAGAAGTGCGTCCAGGTAATAAACGAATAGAACAAATTCTTAACTTTATAAAAGAACGACCTAAAGACAGTGGTATCATCTATTGTTTAAGCCGAAAAGGTACAGAAAGTTTAGCTGAAAAATTAAAAGTAAACGGTATAGATGCAGCTGCATATCATGCTGGCATCCCTCATGAAAAAAGAGCAAAAACACAAGATAATTTTATTAATGATACACTACAGATTGTTTGTGCTACAGTTGCTTTTGGTATGGGTATCGATAAATCTAATGTACGTTGGGTAATTCATTACAATCTACCTAAAAACATAGAAGGGTATTATCAAGAAATCGGACGTGCGGGTCGAGATGGCGTACCCTCTGCTACCCTACTCTTTCATAGCTATGCTGATGTGGTACAATTACAAAAGTTTGCAGATGCTGCTAGTAATAAAGAAATCCAACTCGCAAAACTGGATCGAATGAAGCAATATGCTGATGCACTGAGTTGTAGACGAAAAATACTATTGAGCTATTTTGGAGAATTGATTCAAGAAGATTGTGGCAACTGTGATGTGTGCTTGAATCCCCCCAAATTTATTGACGGTACAGTCATTGCCCAAAAGGCGCTATCTACCATCACCCGAATTAAAGAACAAGAAGCCATTAGTACCGTAATTGATATCATGAGAGGATCTCAAAATGCTACCATATATGATAAAGGCTACCAAAGTGTAAAAACCTATGGTATTGCTAAGGATATTTCATGGAACGATTGGCAACAATATATGATACAATTGATCAATCAAGGATATATAGAAATTGCTTTTCATCAAAACAATAGACTAAAACTAACAACATTAGCTAAAAAAGTACTGTTTGAAGGGGAGAAAATTAGTCTCGCAAAATTAAGTGAATTTGAAAAAGTAAAATAAGAAGCACTTGCAAAACATGTAAAAACTGCAGCTACAGATAGCTTATTTGAAACCTTAAGACAATTGCGTTTAACACTATCCAAAGAAGCTGGGATACCTGCCTACCAAATTTTTAGTGATGCTGCGCTTAAAGAAATGGAGCAAACACGACCAATGACAGACGAAGAATTTATGCAGATTAGTGGTGTTGGACGAAAAAAAATGCAAAACTATGGACATCAATTTATTACAGAAATTCGAAAATTCTTTACTGAAAAAACAAAAAAGAGAACTCCGATTAAAGGTGCTACTCATCTAGAAACACTTTCTTTTCTCCAAAAAGGCTTATCTCTTGAAGAAATTGCCACGGAACGAAAACTAGCTTTATCTACCATACAATCTCATATCATGACCCTTTATAAAAACGGAGAAGATATTGACCTAAAACAGTTTATAAGCGCTACAGACCTTAAAGCTGTAGAGAATGCTAAGATTACTTTAAAAAATGGTGAAGGTCTAAAAGCATATTATGACCATCTTGGTGAAGCTATTGACTATGCTACATTGAAATTTGCGTTAACTATTCTAGAAGAAACACTACAATCATAACCCTATTTTAGTTGATGGTTGATCGTTGTCAGTTGATGGTTGATTTTTTTTTAATCGTAACTCCAAAATCGTAAATCGTACTTCTATTTTAGTTGATGGTTGATAGTTGATGGTTTTTTTGTCTAAAATCTAGTATCTAATAGCGAAGCGGTCTCAAATCTAATTTCGTACTTCTAACTTCCGACTTCCGACTTCGTAAATCTAATCTAGTTTTCGGTTATCAGCCTATTTGCGATGTGGCATAGTATATTGATCCAATTTCTAATATAACTCACTAACTGAAGTCAAAATATCATAAAGTATCTTTGAATCTTTTTAAAATAACATCTTTATTATGCTGTGCTACCCAAGGATTATTCAAAACCTTAATAATCGTACTTTTATGGAAAGTTTTATGATAATGTAAACTAAACACATCGCTTATACTCACACTCTCTTCTGGGGCTTCTTGAAGCGTTAACGTATCCCCTACGCTCACTGTTCCAGGTTCTAAAACTCTAATATACACTCCAGAAAATGTAGTCGCAATAAACTGTTTCAATATGGTTTGTGTTCCGAACCGTACTCCCAATTTATAACAAGGCTCCCTAGGTTGTGTTACTTGCACTAAGGCACCTCCTAATTTATAAACAGCCCCTATCTGTATCGTAGTTTCATCCAAACCTGCAACCGTAAGGTTTTCTCCAAACATCCCATGATCCCATTCCAATTCTGGAAAACGTTCTTTCCAATACGGATAGTGATCTAGCGAGTATAAATAACAAGCCTTGTTTACTCCTCCATGAAACCTACGATCTACTACATGATCCCCTTTTACGTCTTCGGTTCCTAAATAAATAGGTTGCGCTGTAGGATATTTAAAAATTCCTGTTTTCACTTCTTTACCTCGCCATGCGATTACTTGTGTTTCCCCTATATTTGTTGCACTAATATTCATTTCCTAATCTTTAAATATAACTGCGTTTAAAATTAACCCTGACCCAGGTACGATATGCTCTAGCAATATTCGCTCTTCATTACGGTCTAGTGTCTTTTTTATAAAATCTAATGTCATTTTACCTTTACCCACATCCAATATTGCACCCATCATTAAACGAATCTGATTCCGTTTAAATCCTTCTCCACGCACTCTTAATAAATAGCTCTGCTCTGGGAAAAAATTAGCGGTATAGATATCATTTTCTACAATCTCACAACATTCAATTTCTCCTTCAAATACGGTATGTTCTGTAGGTCTGAAACAATAGGATTTAAAATTATGCTTACCCTCAAATAATTTTGCTGCTTCTTGCATTACCGAAATATCTAACGACTCCACAACATTATACATAAAAGGAGCACAAAAAGGGTGAAATTTTGAACCGGAATAAAATAAGTAAATATACTCCTTGATTTTGGGATGTTGGATGATATTAAAATCTGCATTGGTTTCTTCAATACTCAACGCCTTGACATCCTGAGGTAGATTAGCATTAAATACCGGAAAAAAAGCTTCGATATCCAAAGGTTCATGATCTAAAAACAATTCAACATAGGTCTGATTTGCAGAAACTTTAGCATCTGTTCTACCAGTGGCCAATATTTTAAAATCCTTATGCTCTAATACATAAGAGATAGTACGTTCTACGGCACGTTGCAGCGTATTTACATCAGGTTGTTTTTGCCATCCGTGAAATCTAAATCCTAAATATTGCAATTCAATGATATAGTAATATCGTTTTCGAAACATATCTATAATACTAATGAGGATCGAATATAGATAAATTCTGTATTTCATCGATTGTATATCGTAATTTTAAATTCAAAATAGTATTGATCTATAATTTTAAATGTTATATTTGGATAAACCTGATTACACAATCTTAATAAAAAAAAATAATTATGGTAAAGTCAAAATATCAAGGAGTTTTAGATCTAGGTCAAGAATTAAGCATTAAAAACGGTGACGTACAAGAAGAAAATGGTATCCTGAAAATTAATGGTACTGCAAATACACCTTATGAAAAAAATCTGTTATGGGATAAAATTAAAGAACTCGGCGGAGAATCACCTTCAGATATCGTTGCTGATATTACTGTTGAAGACGAATCTATATTCCATCGTCACACTGTGAAAAGTGGAGAATCTTTAAGTAAAATTGCAAAGCATTATTATAAAGATCCTATGAAATACAAAGCTATTTTTGAAGCAAACACTAATATTCTTTCAAATCCAGATGTTATTCATCCTGATCAAGTATTAGTGATCCCTAATGTTTAGAAATACACCTACCAAATAGAGAAAAAGGCTGTCTAAAAAGCAATTCTATTTTACGTATTCTTTATGTAAATCAATGAATTAACTTTTTTAGACAGTTTTTTTATGCCTTATATCCAAAAAAGATTCAATCAAATTAACAATTCTCTGGATTTTTTAATTTAGGTTCAAATTTAAAATTATAAATGGGATAGCTATATTTTTTATTACCTTCTTCAATAGCTACACTAGAGATTAAAGCTAGTGCTGATTCTTCAGAGAGGATTTCAGGCCTGACTTTTAGTGTATGCCTTATACTACGGTTAAAGTGTTCTATCCAGTTTGTGGTATACATCATACTTCTTATTCCGATATTATAATTTAAATACGTAAAATAATGTTGCCAAGCGTTTTGTTCTAATGCTTTGACCAATCCTTTACATGACTTCCACTTCGCTTTAAGTTGTTGAACCTGTTGTATTGCTTTCTCTTTTGTATTCGTAGAATCATTAGGAGCAAACAACGCTCTAAGATCTTGTGCTAATATCTTTTTATCTTCTGCGCTGACTGTAGTTTGTAAGTTGTGTTGTAAATGCGCTATACATAGTTGATGAGCTGTATTAGGAAAAACCGATGCTACAGCACTAGTTAAGAGCTTTAGGTTGTCAGAAATTATCAAACCTACAGATTTTAGGTTTCTTTGCTTTAATCCTTGTAAAATAAGTGTCCAACCTTTTGCTGATTCTGTAGGCAAGGTCTCTATAGCAATTACCGCTCTTGTATAATCTTCTTTTAAGCCTAAAATAATGTAATAGCATTCATTTTGACATACACCATTTCTGCTTACTTCCACTTGTAACCCATCGATATAAAGAGCTAAATAATGAGGCGACAGTTCTCGTTCTCGCCAAGATTGCATCTGCTCATAAAAACTTTGTGAAAGGTTACCAATACTACTCTTACTATAATGCTTATCGTACATCGTTTACATAATATCATTAATATCTGGTATGTTAATTTTTTAGAGTATATCCTTCAAAAGAAACTTCTTTGAGGGAACCTTTTAATCTCTGAATAAAACCAACAATACACGTTTAAAAAACCCTTAGCGATCTCTTGGCATACGACTCTAATTCACTGCCATGTAAAACGTAATGCTATAATAAAATTCTAAATTAAGCATTTTATTTTACATAAAATTTGTATGAAGTTTTAGAACTGTATTCTTGATTTTCCTGTAAGATAACCGATGGAAAATGAGGCTGATTAGGCGAATCTGGATAATGTTGTGTTTCTAAACAAAAACCTCTTCTCTTATGATGCTTTCCGTTCAAATGGTTTCCTGAATACAATTGCAATCCTGGTTGGTCTGAACACACTTCAAGAACTCTTCCACTTTTATCATGATATGCCGTAGCAATAGGTCTTACATCCTTATTTTGATTATTCAATACAAAACAATGATCGTAGCCGGAACCAAGAGTTAATTGCTGGTTGTTTTCACCAATATCTCTACCTATTGTTTTAAATGTCCTAAAATCGAAAGCTGTATCCTTAACTGTAATAATTTTTCCTGTGGGTATTGAAAATTCATTAACAGGTAACATTCCATCTGCATCTATTTGCAAATGATGATCTAAAATATCGTCTTTAAAATTTCCAGATAAATTAAAATAAGAATGATTGGTAAGGTTAATAACGGTCTTTTTGTCTGTATTTGCTATATATGAAATGTCTAATACATTGTTATGATGCAGGGTATACGTTACCGTAATACTTAAATTCCCTGGAAAACCCTCTTCCATATCTTTACTTAGATAATTTAGGACTAAGGAAACCTCATTTTTATTTGTTTTTGTAGAAGCACTCCAAAGGACTTTATGTAATCCTTTGGAGCCTCCATGTAGGGTATTTGAACCGTCGTTTTTTTCTAAAGCATATCGGTTTCCACCTAAAGTAAATTGACCATTAGCAATACGATTTGCATAGGGACCTATTATAGCTCCAAGATAAAAATCATCATTTATATAGTGCTGTAACGCATCATAGCCTAAAACAATATTTTCTATAACACCTTTTTTATCTGGTGTTTTAATCGCTGTAATGATACCACCATAATTAATAATACTGACTTCCATTCCGTTGGGGTTTTTCAAAATAAAAGTAGCTACAGAGCTACTGTTTTCGGTTATTCCGTATTTACTTTTTTGAATAGTCATTTTTATTATTTTTTAGACGATTATTATTCAATGTTTTATGATGAATAAATCATTCTATAATTTTTTCTAAAATAGTAGTGTTATGATTTGTTTCTTTTATTAAACCTGAAGAGTTATTCATCAATATATTTTTGTAATACTATTTATCATTTGAATTTACTGAAATACAATGTTTACTCAATCGAGCCTGTCTTTCTACTGGATAGGGAGGTTAAGCACAAGCTTTTTCGCCTCCGTTTCAGAATTGTAACTAAACCGTAGCGCTGCTATGCTTGATACTGAATCGAGCGTGTTTTCCTACTGGATAGGGATGTACAGCACAAGCTTTTCTTCTTTACTGAACTAAAAAAATCTTAATTTTATTTTCCAGTACATTCAAACAACAACTGGTATAAGTATTCTTTGTTACAATAAGAGTGGACTCCTTTTAACCAATTTTTAAAGTTTCTAATTTGAATATGCGATATCTTGAAGTTCTTTCCTTTCAGGGAAAGGATTTATTTTAGATTAGGATAATCTTCTTTAAGCGGTTTATAGCCAGACCCATCCACAGACTCTTTTGATATCTTCATCGCTCTAAGATTTCAATATAATTCGCTTATAAACAATGATTTGAGAACTAAATGAGTAATCCTAATGAACTATCCCTAGTCAGAGCCATCAGGGTATAAGACCACTCTGCTACAAGAACCAAGAACCAAGAACCAAGATGAAATAGCATCTTGGTTCTTGGTGTTAAAAGTCTTGAATCTGGTCACTCCAACCAAGGCAGAGCCTTGAGAAATTCTATTGATTAAACTAAAAATCAGCTAAGTACATGACAAAAAACGATAACCTTATAAAAACACACGCCTACCCCCTTTCAAGAGGGGAATTATATAATGATTGTATGCTTACAATGGTCTGTAATGAATAATCAATTACTAGTTACGATTTTTGTCATATACTAAAAAAAATCAGCTTACTTATGATGCTTTATAATTTACTTGCTCAAATGTGTTTCATTTATAAATGAAAAGGGAACTCAAAAATTAAAATTCTGAAACAACTTCGCCTCCTTCTAACCAAATAATCATATTAAGCACTAGATAATTCCAATTTTTAAAACCTTTATTTAAAACCGGTTGACCGCTTTCTGGTAAATAATATTCATGCATAGCTCCATTTTCTTCAATATCTCTACCAAACATTTTTATGGTTTCAGTAGCCATTTCCTTTGCTTCATCATTATAATTATAATTGAGTAACCCCTTAAAGGTCAAATAATTTGAAACACCCCAAATTGGACCTAACCATGATGAAGGATTTCCCGAAGCTCTAACATCATACATTTTTTCTAAAGGAGATAACGTTCTTACGCCATATGGGGAATTGAAACGCTTTTTATCAAGGTAGTGTTCTTTTACAATTCTTTCAGCTTGTTCAGGTGTTGCTATTTTACCCCATAGCGGCATAAACCCAGACCAAACGTCTAATCGTTCTATAACACAATCCCACTTTTTTGCACCTCCAATATGTAAATCTTGCCAACCCTTAGGAGCATGATAATCAGACATATTTAAATCTACACTATAATAAAAGCCATCTCTTTCATCCCAACAATGTGTTCTAATACTTTGTAATAAGTCCTCGGCATCTTTTTTATAGAAAGAGGCTATTTCAGACAAGTTAAGAGTATTAGCAAGGTATTCCATAGCTTTTAGTTCTTTATAAAGTAAAGTATTTAAAAATATAGATCCCGAGCTCTTATCTGGTCTGTAGAACGTTGATGGGTCTGTGTCAACTCCAATACTAACATCGTTAGCCCAAAAACAAAGTCCTGTTTCATTATTTTTATAATGATTTTGATATGCGTTGACAAAAGCTTGTAGAAAATAGAATTTTTCTCTAAGCCATTCCGCATTTCCATTATCTTGCTTCACTAAGAATGCCGCATGCTGCGCTAGACATGGCTTATGCATGTTACTTTCATATAAACCTCCGTACTCCTCAATAACTTTTTCCATCCTTTCAACACGGCTTCCTGAATTCCTTGGGATATAAAAAGGAATCCAACCATTCATACCACCAAAACTTAGATAATTAAGGACGCAACCTCTTTCATACTTAAGTGCTTCTTTCCTTTCGCTTTTACTACCTTTATCTAATAAAATTTGTCTTATCGCAACATTAGTTAACCAAGAGTCCCAATCCCATAATACATCTGCATATTGATCACTTCCAGGGGTAATAAATGGATATTGCAATACTCCTCCCGGTTCTTTAAACATTCCTTTATAATCAGCATAAATATGTTTTTTAATAATTGGCACATAATACTCCCAATCTTTATCACTTTGAGCGTGTAATAAAAAGGAAGTTATGATTAAAAAGACTGTTGCTTTAATTTTTTTCATAATATTACGATTGTTTAATACTCTTTGTTTTTTTTTACTTGAGTTATTCTTATTTAAAATAATAGGGCTAAGTACATGACAAAAAATAGTTGTTCTCTATGTAAAGTTACATCGTCGCTTTGTAAGTTAGACCTACTAAGTTTTAGAAACCTAGTAGATCTAACAGTGTGAGTAATTATAAAATGATGATGATCAAAAACATGAAGTGTATCGACTAATTTTTTGTCCTGTACTAAAATTTTATAGATAAATTAACTTCGCTTTCTTTTGTAGAACTCTAACCATCGTGTTTATTGGCTAGTTCCCTTTTTTATAATCCTCTAAAAATTTAGCTAAACCACTATCTGTTAATGGATGATTTAACAATCCTGTTATAGAAGACAAAGGCCCTGTCATAACATCTGAACCAATTTTTGCGCAGTTAATAACGTGCATAGTATTACGTACAGAGGCCGATAGTATTTGAGTTTTAAAACCATAATTATCATACACCTGTCTAATATCTGCTATAAGCTGCAATCCATCTGTAGAAATATCATCTAAACGCCCTAAAAACGGAGATACATAGGTTGCTCCTGCCTTTGCTGCCAATAAAGCTTGCCCAACAGAAAACACTAAAGTCACATTCGTTTTAATGCCTTTATCAGAAAAATATTTACACGCTTTAATTCCAGCAGCTATCATTGGTAATTTTACCACGATTTGAGGATTTAAAGCAGCCAATTCTTCACCTTGCGCAATCATACCTTCATAATCTGTTGCAATAACTTCTGCTGAAACATCACCTTCAACTGCTTTACAGATTTTCGTATAGTGTTCTAAAATATTATTGGCTCCTGTAATCCCTTCTTTTGCCATTAAAGATGGGTTTGTTGTTACCCCATCTAATACGCCTAAATCTTGCGCTTCTTTTATTTGATCAAGATTTGCTGTGTCTATAAAAAATTTCATATATCTGTTTTTATACTGTTTTTAAATATTCTAATATTTGTTTGCTTACTTTTTCTCCAGTAAATCCAAACTTGTCATCCAAAACTTTTGCTGGTGCTGAGTATCCGAAGTGATCTAATCCAAATACTTTTCCGTTATCACCAACAAGACCTTCCAAATTTACAGGCAATCCTGCTGTTAATCCAAATAATGGTTTGTTTTTTGTAATCACGCTATTTTGATACTCTTTAGGCTGATTTCTAAATATACCTTCTGATATAATGGATACGATATTAACGTTCAGTCCTTCTTGAGCTTCTAAAATTTCTGCAGCAGCAAATAAGGTCGCTACTTCTGAACCATTTGCAATTAAAACCACATCAGGATTTTCAACTTCTTTTACTAAATACCCTCCTTTTTCGGCATCCAAAGCATCATTGTATCTTGAAGTACTATTTGCAGGTAAATCTTTAATCCCTTGCCTAGATAATATCAACCCTGAAGGTGTATCTGTGTTTTCTAAAGCCATTTTCCAAGCGACACTGGTTTCAGCAGAATCTGCAGGACGCATCGCTAAGAAACTATTTTTACCACTGTGATTCTTCAATTTTTCTAACAAACGAATTTGAGCTTCTTGTTCAACGGGCTGGTGTGTTGGTCCATCTTCACCTACTCTAAACGCATCATGAGTCCAAACATATTTAACACCTAATTCTTGAATACCACTTAAACGAATGGCTGGTTTCATATAATCTGAAAACACAAAGAATGTTGCTACAACTGGAATTATTCCACCGTGTAATGCAATACCATTGGCAATACATGACATCGTTAACTCTGCAACACCAGCTTGTAAAAATGACCCACTAAAATCACCTTTTTTAATCGCAGAGGTTTTCTTTAAGAATCCATCCGTTTTATCACTATTAGATAAATCTGCAGAAGATACGATCATGTTCTCAACATGTTCAGCTAAATATGCTAACACATTTGAAGATGCTGCTCTAGTCGCTAATCCCGCTTTATGCGCTATCGATTCAAAATCTAATTCTGGAATTCCCCCTGATAAGAAGAAATCTAATTTATTGGCTAATGCTTCATTATCCTTCCTCCAAGCATTAATTACTGCTTTCTTTCCAGCGGCTTGAACAATTTTCTTTTCTAATAAGGCGTTATAAAAAGAGCTTACTTCACTATAGATATCAAATGGATTTTCAACATCAGCACCTAAATTTAATAAAGTCTTTTCGTAATCTGCACCTGTAGCTCCAATAGGCTGACCGTGCAATTCACAATAGCCTTCAAACATACTACCATCGGCAGTTACACAACCTTTACCCATTATTGTTTTTCCAATAATAAGCGTTGGTTTTTCAGTTTCGTTAGTCGCATCGGTTAGCGCCTGTCTTATTTCATCATGATTGTGTCCATCAATGGTAACCACTTTCCATCCCCATGCTTCATATTTTTTGGCAGTATCTTCACTTGTTACTTCATCTGTAGCTGTTGATAATTGGATATCGTTAGAGTCATAGAACATAATAAAATTGTTCAATCCTAAGTGCCCTGCAATTCTACCTGCCCCTTGTGAAATTTCTTCTTGAACTCCACCATCAGAAATAAAACCATAAATTTTATGATCCATCCAGTTTCCAAAACGTGCTTGTAAAAACTTAGCAGCAATGGCAGCGCCCACGCCCATTGTGTGTCCTTGTCCTAATGGACCCGATGTATTTTCTATACCTCTTGCAACATCAACTTCTGGGTGCCCCGGCGTGATTGAACCCCATTGGCGGAAGTTCGCAATATCATCTTTTGCATAATTTCCTAAAAGATAATATTGCGCATACAATAATGTTGATAAATGACCAGCATCCATAAAGAAACGATCTCTAAATGCCCAAGTCATATCAGAAGGATCATAATTAAAAAATTCTGAATATAGAATGTGCATGAAATCTGCACCTCCCATTGGACCTCCTGGATGTCCTGAATTTGCTTTTTCTACCATAGCGACAGCTAATGCTCTAATATTATCTGCTGCTTGTAAATTAATATCTTTGTTCATTTATTGATCTTTTGAATTTAAAATTTTGATGGATTTTATTACGTTTATTTAAGAATCTTTATTGATACTAAAAAACACAAATAAACCATTTAAAATCAGCAAAATAACTATTGTTATATTACTGATTTTATTTAGAATAATCTCATGAGGTTAAGAATCATAATATTACCATCTTACACTATATTTATTTTTTCCAAAGGCTTTCCATCTCTTCTAAAGTTTTACCTTTAGTTTCTGGAACATATTTCCAAACAAACCACATCGCTAATAATGACATTACACCGTATACCCAATATGCAAAACCGTGATTAAACTGCTCTGTTAAGGCTGAATTATCATTCATCATAGGAAACGTTAAAGATACTAAATAATTAGAAATCCATTGTGCCGCAACAGCTACAGCCATTGCTTTTCCTCTAATTTTATTAGGAAAAATTTCTGAAAGCAATACCCAAACTACTGGTCCCCAACTTAAAGCGAAACTTGCGACATACAAGATCATACATCCTAAAGCTAAATACCCTGTAGCCCCTGAAAAAAACACAAATCCAAGGGACAACATTGCAACTGCCATTCCTAAAGCTCCAATTAGCATCAGAGGTTTTCTTCCATACTTATCTACAGTTTTAACTGCCACAATGGTGAATAAAAAGTTGACAATTCCAACAATAATGGTTAACAATAAAGCACCATCTGTATCGGGATCTATAGATTTAAAAATTTCTGGCGCATAATATAATACCACATTTATTCCAACAAATTGTTGAAAAACAGACAATGCAATACCGACAAGTATGATGCCCCATCCATAAGACAATAATTTTCCTGAAGTTTGAACAACAGAACTTTCTATTTCTGCTAAAATCCTCTTCCCTTCTGCTTCTCCATTTACTTTAATGAGGACATCCAATGCTTCTTCTGGTTTGTTTTTCAACATTAAAGAACGTGGTGTATCTGGCACAAAAAATAATAATCCTAAAAATAATCCTGCTGGAATAACTTCTGAAGCAAACATCCATCTCCAACCTACTTCATTTAACCATGCATCAGACCCTCCACCTCTAGAAATAAAATAGTTTACAAAATAAACCACCATAAAGCCTCCAACTATAGCCAGTTGATTAAAAGATACTAGTTTTCCTCTACTCTTCGCTGGTGCTATTTCAGCAATATAAAGCGGAGATAACATAGATGCTAACCCAACACCTATACCACCAATAATCCTATAGCATATAAAAATTGTAGAAAATGTATGGTCTAACTCACCAATTGGTTTGATAAACATTTCTGGCATTGCAGAACCTAAAGCAGAAATTAAAAATAAAATAGCCGCTAGTACAAGCCCTTTTTTTCTGCCTAATTTTTTGCTTACAAGTCCACTAAAAATACCACCAATAATACATCCAATTAAAGCACTAGCTACTAAAAAACCTTTAAAGGCATTTGCTGCTGCTTCTGACAAACCTTTTGGTGTTACAAAAAAGCTATCTAAAGAACCTACAGTTCCTGAAATTACTCCTGTATCATACCCAAACAAGAGCCCACCAAGTGTTGCAACTAATGTGAGTTTAATTAAGTATTTTGAATTGGTTGATGTTTCCATAATGCCTATTTAGTTTAATTCGTTTTTATATGTATTGATTTATAATATTCTCAAACAACTCTTGTTTACCGCTTTTTAATTGCAATTCACCATTTTCTTGAGCAATCTTATATAAATCTTGTAAACTTAATTTTCCATTTTCAAAGTCTTTTCCTTTGCCAGCATCAAAAGAACTATAGCGCGCTGTTCTTAGCTTTTCATAAGGTGAAGATGTTATGATTTTATCTGCAATTAGTAGAGCACGTGCAAAAGTATCAGCACCACCAATATGAGCATGAAACACATCATCCATATCCGTAGAGTTTCTTCTAATTTTAGCATCAAAATTAACACCACCTCCTTGTAAACCACCTGCTTTTAGAAAAACCAACATTGCCTCTGTAGTTTCTTGAATGTTATTAGGGAACTGATCTGTATCCCATCCGTTTTGATAGTCTCCTCTATTCGCATCTAAACTTCCCAACATACCCGCTTTTGCAGCAGTTTCAATCTCATGTTGAAACGTATGTTGTGCCAAAGTAGCGTGATTTACTTCAATATTTATTTTGAAATCTTTATCTAATCCGTATTCTTTTAAGAAACCAATAGCTGTTGCTGTATCAAAATCGTATTGGTGTTTTGATGGTTCCATAGGTTTAGGCTCGATAAAGAAATTTCCTTTAAAACCTTGCGCTCTTGCATAATCTCTAGCCATCCCTAAAAATTGCCCCATGTGGTCTAATTCGCGACCCATATCGGTATTTAATAACGACATATAACCTTCACGACCACCCCAGAACACATAATTTTCTCCGCCTAATTTTATAGTAGCATCTAAGGCTAATTTAATTTGACCTCCTGCTCTAGCTACGACATCAAAATCTGGATTGGTAGACGCTCCATTCATATACCGTGGGTTTGAAAAACAGTTTGCTGTTCCCCATAATAATTTAACGCCACTTTCTGCTTGTTTACCTTTTATGTAATCGGTAATTGTAGCTAGTCTTTGTTCTGATTCTGCAAAGGTTGCGCCTTCTTGAATTAAATCAAAATCGTGAAAACAGAAATAATCAAAGCCCATTTTTGAAATGAATTCAAAAGCGGCATCTGCTTTATCTTTGGCTGCTTGAATTGGGTCTGAAGACTGATCCCATGCGAAGTTTTGAGTTCCTGGACCGAAAGGATCTGATCCTTGCCCACAGAAGGTATGCCAATAAGCAATTGAAAACTTAAACCATTCGTTCATGGTTTTTCCTGCTACAACCTGGTCTGGATTATAGTACTTAAATGCTAAAGGATTGTCTGATTCCTTACCTTCAAATTTAATTTTATCTATTCCTTTAAAATACTCTTTAGTTGCCATAATTTTATTATTTATACGTTTATTTATTTTTAATATTGCACTGCGTTAGGGATAGTAGTGGAAAGCCCACAGGGAGGTACGACCGAGGACTTGTAACGGATAGCCCGACCCTTGTGGTAACGCCCTAAATGTTATTTATTTAATATGAGTTCTAATTCTTTTTTCCAATTTTCATAAGCTTCTAAATAGGGTTGCTTGTCTTTGAAAGGCATGAATGTCATGACGTGATCATTGTCCATAATTGTTTTTCCGAACGCTTTAAAATCGCCATTGTGTAAATTCGCGGCTCTTGCTGCACCAATAGCTCCTGTAGTGTTATAGATTTCTATTTCTTGTTCTATTAAAGTAGCTACGGTATTAGCAAAAATTTCTGAACGGAATAAATTATCGTTTCCGGCACGAATTACACTTGGTTTTATACCATCGGATTTTAAAATTTCCATACCATAAACGAACGAAAACGCGATGCCTTCTAGTGCTGCTCTGCATATATGCCCTTTGTTATGGTTGTTTAAATTCATGTTGACAATGCGTGTGCCAATTTCTGTATTGTTTAGCATACGTTCTGCGCCATTTCCGAACGGAATCAAACAAACGCCATCAGAACCTATTGGAATTTCTGATGCTAAAGTATTCATCTCTTCATAAGAGCTTACTGCCAGATTATTTAAAAGCCAACGGTACTGAATACCTGCTCCGTTTATACACAACAATTTACCGATTCTTGCTGCGGCTCCTTTTTGATAGTTTACATGTGCAAAATTGTTTACTCGAGAGCTTTCTTTAGCAGATAAACTATCTGTTACTGCATATACAACTCCTGAGGTCCCTCCTGTTGCTGCTACTTCTCCGGGGTTAAATACATTTAACGATAAAGCATTGTTTGGCTGGTCTCCAGCTCTGTAATAAATAGGTGTTCCTGCTGCAATACCGCTTTCTGTTTCTCCTTTTTTATCTACTAAAGATTGGACACCAAAAGTAGCTACAATGTCCGGAACAAGAGCGCTGTCTATTCCATAATACTCCAACAGAAAATCGGCTACACTATCATTTTTAAAATCCCAAAAAATACCTTCGGATAAACCTGAAATGGTTGTATTTATTTTGTTAGAAAATTTATATGCGATATAATCTCCTGGGAGCATGAACTTATAAATTTTAGTATAGGTATCTGGTTCATTTTCTTTTACCCATTTCAGTTTTGAAGCAGTAAAATTTGCTGGTGAGTTTAATAGGCTTTGTGAGCATTTTTCTTCTCCAATTCCTTTAAAAGCATTATTACCAATTTCTACAGCTCTACTATCGCACCAAATAATACTTTTACGAAGCGGGTTTCCATCTTTATCTACAATGACCAATCCATGCATTTGGTACGATATACCAATGCCTTTTATTTGTTTTCTTGTTATATTGTGTTGCTTTTTTAATCGGGTTATAGCGTTACAACTATGCTTCCACCAATCGTTTGGTTTTTGTTCTGCCCAACCGTTTTTTTGAGCAAACATGACCATTTCTTCTTTGGGTTCTTGAACAACACCTATGCTCTTACCCGATTCGATTTCTACTAATGCTGCTTTTATGGAAGAACTTCCTATGTCTAATCCTAGATAATAATTCATTATAATGAGTCTCTTAATATTAATTTAGTTGGTATGTAAGATTGTATTTTTTTATCTCCTTTAACAAATTCTGCTGCTTTAGCACCTAATTGATTAAAATCGGTTGAAATAACTGAAATTCCTTTGTATATAAACTGTTTCATAGGGGTTTCATTATAAGACAAGAAACCAACATCGGTCCCTGGCTCAAAATTCTTGGCACGACATTGCTCCAAAAATTTTCCAAGCATTCGATCACTTACACTAATGTAAGCTTCATTTTTTTTGATGCTAAAATCATTTGATTTTGTAATAATTTTAAAATCGATGCCCTCATTTTTACAATACTTTTTAAAATAAGATACCGTTTCAAAAGGATGATTTGTGAATGATGGGTATAAGAAAATTAGTTTTTTATATTTCCTAAATGCTTGAGTAGCCTCTTGCAAACAGCTATAAAATGCCGCTCCAAAGTCTTGGAATACAAAATTATTTTCGGGTTTTGAGTTTACATTCCAATCAATTAAAAGCAATTTGCTATCTGGAATGTCTGCAAGGACATCAACGACTTCTTCATTGTCAAAACTCATAACGATGTATTTGAAATACTTTCCTTTACTATTATTTAAAATGGTTTTGAAGTTTTCAATATTATAATGATGAAACTGAACATCAGTAATTACATTATTTAGGAGATTATTTACAAATGAATGATACAATACTTCTTTATAAGCTTTGAAAGTATCTAGAACAAGTAGCACTTTACGAACTTCATTAGCAATATAATAGCCTTTATTTGGTACAGACTCAATAACACCTTGTTCTTTTAAAATAGAATAGGCCTTAAAAACAGTATCTCTAGAAAGCTGATACTCACTACACATTTGATTAACAGAAGGCAATGCATCACCACTAGACAAATTGTTGTTAGCAAGCTCGTCATTTATAGCATTTACCAATTGTTGGTATTTTGGCACTTCACTATTAATATTAATCATAAAATCTATAATCATAAATCTGTTCTGTTCTGTTCTGGTATGTAAATATAGAATAAATTACTAATTATTCTATATTATTTTATTTTTTATATTATTATCTCGAAAAAATCATTGTAAATACCTGTTAAAAAACGATATGTAATTCGTTAGAAAAAGACAAAAAAAATCATTAAAACCAATATTTAATACAAAATAGCATCTTGTTTCTTGTAGTGAAACGGTCCTATCTCTGATATTCCGATAGCTCTACCCCAAAGTAGTTCATTACTCAGAGGCTTACCTCGAAATGTAAAAAAATAGGTGTTCACTGTATGCCTTGCGAGCTTGCTCCGAGGTAGCTCACTACTCTTCTAAAATCACATAACCGCATTCACACCTTTTTTTCTACTATACCTAAAACTAAAAAAACTATCTAAAAAAGAGAAATCACTAGTTCCATCTCCTTAAATTTAGAGAAACCAACAAAAACACATTTCTTAGACAGTTTAATTATAATACAACTGTTTTTTCAACTACTTAACTAATAAGACATATTCATTATTTGAAATTGGAGCTACACTATACCCCCTTACATTTTCCATAGTATCTAAATGATTTTCTGCCTCCTGAAAAGCGGTTTCTAAAGCACTCAATCCAGAATCAGATCGAACTACAATAGTTTTTGAAATAATATCTCCATTAAGATACTCAATAGTCATTTTCCATCTACGGATAGAATGGAAATTTTTGTTCTCAACAACCGACTCTGATTCTTTCACTTTTGATTTTTTATTTTCATCTTCTATAGAAATAAAATCGCCTGTAAATGAATACATCGTAGTGTAAGTCATTAATAATATGATAATTAAAGATAAGTACTTCATTGTTTTAAGATTTAATTGTGTGCAACAAATATACAAAATTTATTTGATTAATCAAATAAATTTTTATTAAAGTTTTATTTGTATATTAAAAAAATAATTATAATTTTACGTGCTATGAAAAACACAAAACTGAAACGCCTTCTCAAACGAAGTAAAGGCTCAAAAACGGTATATGGAATTTCTAAAATACTGGGAGTTAGCCCACAAGCTGGAGACTATGTCGTGAAACAAAAAAACTTAGCTAAAGATTACGAGCGATTAAAAAAAATTGCAGATTATATGGAGGTAGATATTCGAGATATTATTGG
This sequence comes from uncultured Aquimarina sp., assembly GCA_937951135.1. Taxonomy (GTDB): domain Bacteria; phylum Bacteroidota; class Bacteroidia; order Flavobacteriales; family Flavobacteriaceae; genus Aquimarina. The sequence goes on from CALFCI010000027.1 coordinate 35,419, forward strand.
ATAATTCAATTCTATGTATACTATTATTTACTATTTATATTAAAAATAGTATTCCCATGTTCGCTTACTGATAAATTCGAATTATTTAGATTAAAAAAACTTTTTATATACAACAGCTGCCATCACTATAAACGGTTTTCTCACTTGCTTTACTTAGGTTTTCACCTCATTAGTTTCATACCTAAACAAACACATCACTATTTCCAAACATTAGTTTTAATTTCAAATAGCCAATACATTAGTTTTATATGGTTAATCTAAGTACATGACAAAAAATCATAATCACTCTATTTTTAATAGAACAAACCTAAAGGAGGATTCGGGAGTGTCTCTTGTCCCGACACATCGGGGGTTAAAACAGTACGAAAGATGATATGCTAGAAAAAAGTTCCTTAATTACTATTTTTTAGATATTTGCTAATTTTTGTCATGTACTAAAATCATTAATTCATAATTAACATTCGCTAGGTCATCTGCGTTTATACTTATACCTTTGCAATTCAAGCTAAAAATTATTATGAATATTCCATTCTCTAATATCCCAAGACTAGTTATTATAGGCGGTGGTTTTGCTGGAGTAGCACTTGCCCGAAAAATGGTTAAAGAAGATGTCCAATTAGTAGTACTAGATCGTCATAACTATCATACTTTTCAACCCCTACTATATCAAGTATCTACATCATCATTAGAACCTGATTCAATAGCCTATCCACTTCGTAAAATTGTAAAAAAAGGAAAGAATACTTTTTTTAGAATGGCTGAGGTCTCGGCTATCGACACCAAGGAACAGAAAGTACACACTAGTATCGGGTCGGTCTCTTATGATTACCTTGTAATTGCTACTGGAGCGCGTACCAATTTTTTTGGAAACACTTCCATAGAACGCAATGCTATGCGCATGAAAAACCTTCCACAAGCATTGAACTTACGAAGCTTAATACTGGAGAATTTGGAACAAGCTGTAATCACCACAGATCCTAAAAAAAGAAAAGCTTTACTCAATTTTGTTTTGGCAGGTGCCGGACCTACTGGTGTAGAATTAGCAGGAGGTATTGCCGAATTAAAATTAAATGTATTACCAAGAGACTATCCTGACATGGATTTTAGTGAAATGAAAATCCATTTAATCGAAGGCGCAGCCCGGATTCTCCCACCAATGAGCACTAAAGCCTCTGAAAAGGCTACTATTTTTTTACAAAAACTAGGAGTACACATACACCTTAATACTCAAGTTACTAATTATAAGAAAAATATTGTAAGTACCAATACCCCATTAACACTAGAGGCGGAAACATTCATATGGTCTGCGGGAGTTACCGGTGCCCCTGTTGATGGAATTAAAGCAGAAGCTTTGCTTCCTAGAGCTAATCGATATAAAGTAAATCAATACAATCAAATTGAGGGCTATACCAACATATTTGCCTTAGGGGATATCGCTATGATGGAGACCAAAGCCTTTCCTAAAGGACATCCCATGGTAGCACAACCTGCGATACAACAAGGAAGCCAACTAGCTAAAAACTTAGTGCTATTACTGCATGATAAACCCATGAAGCCTTTTGTATATCTAGACAAAGGCTCAATGGCTACCATAGGCCGAAATAAGGCTGTTGTAGACATCGGAAAGCTTCGATTTGGAGGATTTTTCGCTTGGTTTATATGGATGTTTATTCATGTATGGTTTCTTATTGGATTTAGGAACCGTTTTGTTACCGTATTTAACTGGTCATATAACTATATCAATTATGACAAAGCAGCTAGATTAATTATACGCCCCTTTAAAAACAAAAAAGAAAACGAAATTGAACGGGTATGACTTATCTTTTGATAAAACTAAAAAACGCTATATCTAAATACATGCTAAGTTCAAGTTATAATCACCTAGTATCATCTTAACCTGAACTTAACTATTTCTGAATCTAATGGCGTAAAAACGAGATAAAAATTCTACTATTTTTCTATTTTTTAAAGTTTCGAAAAAAGTATTTCTAAAATTTATGCGTCCAATAAAGTAGTCCTCATATCACATTGTGTTCTTCAAAAAATCGTGCTACTGCTTGCCTACAAAAACGATCTTGGTAAGGATTAAGAACTCTTAAAACTACACTTCGATATTTCAAAACAACGACGTATCGCAATATATACAGATATTAGTTCCATAAATCTTATTTTCGGTGTTAAAAAAATAAAATATGAAATCTTTTACCTACAAAACATAGCTCTAATCAAGAAATTGAAACAGTTAAGACCTAAATAAGATACGTGTTTACTATAATTTTTTCTTATTTTTGCTTTTTTTTCAAATAAAACACAATTTTATAGCAACACTACCGTTTCCTAATCACCTTAACCCCCTAAGTAAATAATAAACCTAATATTCAATGAAAATAACAACCTACCTACACATATTCACCCTTATCTTTATGCTTTCTTGTGACACTGAAGATGTAGATGGATTATTAGCACAGACCCAAGCAATAGAAGATACTGATCAACAGGAAAACGATAATAGTAAAGAAAAACTATCCGAAATTCCTTGTGAATTTGATCTTAGCGAAGTAATGGCTGACAACTCTACTGTCATTATTGATTGTATTCTAAACCTAAATGATCAAACTATTACTGTCCCTCCTAATGTGCAACTAGAATATGATGGTGGTCAGATCATTAATGGAACACTTTCTTTTAGTAGTGGAGCATCTATAGACAGTCGTTTATTAAATAAAACGGTAACTATAGAAGGGACACCTAGTCTAAAAGATAATACTTTCGTATTTGTAGCAGATCGTTGGGGTGTTGTGGAAGGAATAACTACAGATGAGAACGCTCAGAAAAACAAAGAAGCTTTACAAGCAGCTATTGATTTCACAAAAAGTGTTAACGGTAACGTATTCAAAATAGATAAGCTTAGCGCTTACTTTAAGGTAGGTGGAATCAATGTTACTTCAAAAAGACAGTCTGAAATCAGTATCCACTTACCTTCTAATTTTACCTTAGAAATGACGGATAATACTTTTATTAGAATGCAACCGACTCATTTCCCTTATGCCAACTTAATGAGCACTTATGATGTAGACAATGTAACAATTAGAGGTGGAAATCTTGTGGGAGATCGATATAAACATGATTATTCGGATATTTTAGATATTAATGGTATTTCCAGAAAATCTCATGAATGGCCTACGTTATTAATTACAAAAGGATCTAGAAATGTTCGTTTTGAAAACGTTCATATGTCACAATCTACAGGGGATGGTTTTGTTGCAGGATCGGCTGGGCTTAGAACGACACCTGACACTCCTTTGAATAAAAAAGTGTTATTGATAGGATGTACGATTACAGATTGTAGACGAAATGGAATTAGTATTACCGATGGTGAAGATATTACTATTGAAAATAACATTATCGAACATACAGGAGAAGGAGAAGCTATAAAAGATAGCAATGGTAATAGAATATATGATGCTGCAGGAGTAGCGCCTAGATTTGGTTTAGATATAGAACCCTATGTAAGTTATGGAAATTTCGCCAAAAGTTCAGAAATACGTTATGAATGGGTAGAAAATGTAAAAGTTATAAATAATCATTTCACGAATAATAAGGCAGGAAGTATAATCGTTTATAAAGCCGATAATGTACTGGTTGACAATAATTTTTCCGATGCGGTAATTGCACTAAATGATGCTGCTAACTCAACTATTAGTAACAATACTCTAGAAGCTAGACCTGATTTTAAATCTATAGGTTTATCCTCTGGTGACGAGAGACGTTATGTAGATTTTGAAGGTGGCGCTATGCAACAATATGCTGTTAATAACACTATTGTGGGTAATACTGTTAGAGGATTTAGTATCGCTATTGTTGTAAATGGTACTGGAGGAGAAGTGTATAATAATAAAGTATATGATTATTCTTATATGGGATTAAAAGTTGATAGAGTAGAAGACACAAATATCCATGATAATCAGTATACTAGTAGTTTATCCAATTCTCAAGGGATATTATTAACTCGTTATGCTAATAATGTGAATATCTACAATGAAACATTTACTGTTAAATCCGGTTTTATTGATAGCGATGGGTGTAATATCTACAATAGCAGTTTTAAAGATACTAGAATACGTGATAATATTTCTAACTTTAAAGTTAGAATCTATAATAACGTTGTGAATACTAGAAAAAACGGAAGAACAACAAATTCTTCTGGAATAATCTTGGAAAGAAATACTATCACTCTAGAATAGTAATAGTTTATTCATTAACTATCATAAAAATTACGTTACAGAAATATGATAGTATCAGTAATTGTATTCTATATGATGTATGAATAGCATCTACATGTAAACACGTAATGCTCTGCAAAAAGGAAAGCCCTCATACTAGAATTAAACTAAATGAATTTGGTCGCCATCAGCTATCCGCATTTAGAAAAGTGGTAAACCTGTATTTTATTGAATATATACTCTTGAGGTATCGTATTTATATCAACCTAAGTTAAATAGATGAAGACTTAGGTTGGTATTTCTTCATAGAGTTAGTTTGGTTTTCTGAAAGCCTTTCGTATTGTATTTGAAATGTCGACTGGCAATAAAAGTATATCGAGTATTCAAAATAAGTAAACATTTCAATATTTGTCAAGATACCGCTCGTTATCTTATACCGTTTAGGATATAAAATGCCCTAAAAATAGACAGTTGTTTTTGAAAAAAACTATTGCATATCCATAGTCTATCTGAAGATCCAAGTGGAATACGGAATATTTTTTCAATGAAGATATAGGAGAAATGAACCTATATTTTTAGTGCATTTTATATCCGAAATGGGATTATGCAAAAAGTTTGAAAAGCAAGAGGTCGTCTAAAAAGTAATTTTTAGACGATTTTCTTTTTCATGAATTTTTGATTATTTTGATTATTTTAAAATTTAGGTTTAGACTTCTGGTGTTAAAAAAGAAAAAACAATCCTATATTGCTAAACTGTACTTTTTAAGGTTATGTGCCATTGCAATAAGCCCTATTTCTACATTTACTTTATTGATACCTCTTAACATAAAGCGTTTAAAGTTCATATTTTGTTTGATATTTCCAAATACAGCTTCCACATCCCAGCACCGTTGTTTTCTTTTAGCAATACCCTGTTCACTAGTGAGTACTGTTTTAGCTTTAGACTTTAATCGTATGAGATTGTAATTACGTTCTATAATTCGATTGGTTTTAGCTTTATAGCACAAACTTCTTAAAGGGCATCCCTCACAGTTTTGGGCTTGATATCGATGCAACTCTTGCTCAAAACCATTTTTAGTTTTCCTTTTGTAACTACCAATATTAGTCATTGCTTGTCCCATGGGACAGTAGTAAGTATCTGTGTCTCTATTATAATAGAATTGGTCTGGATGAAAGGGGTTTGTTTTGCCTTTCTTTTTATCCTGCTATTCTTTGTGGAAGTAATTATATTTTACATAAGCAGTAATCTCTTTGTCCTCTAAATCCGTATAGTTTTCTTCACTACCATAGCCGGCATCTGCAGTAAGTGTTTCAGGTTTTTCATTGTAGCTTTCTATATGAGTATTGATGTGGTCTTTTAAGGTTGTGGTATCTGCTGTGGTTTGTGCAAGAGTATAGTTGGTAAGGTATTGATTATTAGTAGAGGCTTGAAGATTATAGACTGGCTTAAGTTGTCCGTTTTGCATGTGGTCATCCTTCATGCGCATAAAGGTGGCATCATTATCCGTTTTACTGTAACTGTTTCTACATAAGACCAGAGCTCTTTAAGTTGTTTTTTAATACGCTCTTTACTGGTCTTAATACTCTTGCCCCATACAAAAGTGTACCGATTGGCGTTGGCTTCTATCTTTGTGCCATCTATAAAAACATCTTTTAAACTAATAACACCCTGTTCTACCAAAAGTAATACCACCTGATGAAAAATCTTCTTCAAGTGACCTTGCAATCGTTTACCTCTAAAATCGTTTATGGTATTATGGTCGGGTTTGCTTTGTCCACTTAGCCACATAAAATGAATGTTCTCATACAAAGCCTGTTCTATCTTTCGGGAAGAATATAGATTACGTAAATACGCATAAATAATAACTTTAAGAAGCATCCGTGGATGATAACTCGATGTCCCTCCACCTTTGTAGCTTTTTTCTAAAGCACTAATCTCTACATGATCTATAATGGTATTTACAATACGAACCGGATGATTAATAGGAACTAAATCATCATAACTTGGTGGTAAAAGACTTAACTGATCTTGGTTATAGCTCTTAAAAACTACTTTTCTGCTCATTCTTAAAGTTAAACAATAACTCGAAAATTTGCAAAAAAAAAGACTGCCTTTTCAGACAGCTTCTTGCTTTATATCTAAACAAAAGTGTTCTCCGTAGTTAAAAAACACTAAAATCGTAAATGAGAATTAATTTCCTTTATTTATCATATCATATACAATTTTATAAAAGGCATCTCGTTCTTCCTAATAACTTAAAACATCACACACAAACTAACATCCAATTACCTATGAAACTTAATATTTATTTTTCACTTTTTATGCTCATTTTTATAACTTCATGTACTTCTGATGAAGTAGAGCAATTTGAAATCACCGATAAAAATAGTACTCATCTAAATTTAAAGCAATTTTCTAATCGTACATGCCGTCAATTTGATCTTTCTCTAATAAAAAAAAGCAGATTCCTGTTGAACTGTATTATGGACTTAAAAGGAGAAACGGTTAATGTCCCATCGCATTTGCGATTAATCTATGATGGTGGTCAAATCATAAATGGAACATTAGTATTTAGTCCTGGCGCAACTATTGATAGTCATTTATTGAGCCCTTCTCTTACCTTAGAAGGAAGCCCCACTTTAAATAATGGAGTTTTTGAGCTTGTCCCTTTTAGATGGGGAATAATTGAAGGCATAACTACAGATGTAAATGCTCAAAAAAACAAAGAAATACTTCAAAAGATCATAGACATGATCAAGAAAACTAATGGTCATACGTTGAAAATAGATAAGTTAGATGCTTATTTTAAGGTTGGAGGTATTAATCTTTCTCCCAAACAGTATTCAGAAAATAGTATCCACTTACCTTCTGATTTCACCTTAGAAATGACTAATAATACTTTTATTAGAATGCAACCGACTCATTTTCCTTATGCCAACTTAATGAGCACTTATGATGTAGACAATGTAACAATTAGAGGTGGAAATCTTGTGGGAGATCGATATAAACATGACTATTCGGATATTTTAGATATTAATGGGATTTCCAGAAAATCTCATGAATGGCCTACTTTATTAATCACAAAAGGGTCTAGAAATGTTCGTTTTGAAAATGTTCATATGTCACAATCTACAGGAGATGGTTTTGTTGCAGGATCGGCTGGGTTTAGAATAAAACAAAACACTCCTTTGAATAAAAAAGTGTTATTGATAGGATGTACGATTACAGATTGTAGACGAAATGGGATTAGCATTACCGATGGTGAAGATATTACTATTGAAAATAATATCATTGAACATACAGGAGAAGGAGAAGCTATAAGAGATAGTAGTGGTAAAAGAATTTATGATGCCGCAGGAGTAGCTCCTAGATTTGGTTTAGATATAGAACCCTATGTAAGTTATGGAAATTTCGCTAAAAGTTCAGAAATACGTTATGAATGGGTAGAAAATGTAAAAGTTATAAATAATCGTTTTACTAATAATAAGGCAGGAAGTATAATCGTTTATAAAGCCGATAATGTACTGGTCGACAATAATTTTTCCGATGCGGTAATTGCACTAAATGATACTTCTAACTCAACTATTAGTAACAATACTTTAGAAGCTAGACCCGATTTCAAATCTATAGGTTTATCCTCTGGAGATGAAAGACGTTATGTAAATTTTAAAGGTGGTGCCATGCAACAATATGCGGTTAATAATACTATTGTGGGCAATACTGTTAGAGGGTTTAGTATTGCTATTATTGTAAATGGTAGTGGAGGAGAAGTATATCACAATAGAGTATATAATTATTCTTATATGGGATTAAAAGTTGATAGAGTAGAAGACACAAATATCCATGATAATCAGTATACTAGTAGTTCATCCAATTCTCAAGGGATATTATTAACTCGTTATGCCAATAATGTGAATATATACAATGAAACATTTACTATTAAATCTGGTTTTATTGATAGCCATAGGTGTAATATCTACAATAGCAGTTTTAAAGATACTAGAATACGTGATAATATTTCTAGCTTTAAAGTTAGAATCTATAATAATGTTGTTAATGCTAGAAAACTGGGAAGACTAACAAACTCTTCTGGAATAGAATTATCAAATAATGATATGACATTTTAAGATATTAATTTATTATTATAATAGTATAAAATCCTTACCAGAAAGTAGATATTCATTTATAAGCTCATGTGATTTTAAATGAATTAGTATCAATAAAAACCCCGATCTGAACAAATAATCTTCAGACTAAAAATCGGGGTTTTCTTATTTCAAGATATATAAAAATACAAAAAGGAACGAATTATTAGTATTCGTTTTTAAGGGTATTCATAAAATAGAGATATCTCGTTATTTCAAGAAATATTAGAACAGTGAATAAGATCCTAAGTAGTTACACTAATGAATTTTCAAATGAGTCTTAACCCGCCTGCCTCGACGATTCAGGCAGACCTGAACATCGGGCAGATATCCTTCTTATATGAGTACTTAAATTCAAGTATAGCAGTAACACTATGGTTTCGTTTTAGTACGAAATATAAGTATGATAGAAATGAATTATAAAACTCATTTGGTATTATACGCCTACTATATACTTACTTTTAGGAAAAAAGGTAATCACTTTTACAACGATTAAACAAACAATAACTGATATAAAAGCTATAAAAGGGGTCTCTATAAGAGGGTGAGGCATTCTATAGTTTTCTAAAAGATTCTTCAGTACATCTCTAATCACAATAATATGAACTAAATATATACCATAAGAGTATTTGGCTATGGTATTAAAAATAGAGGTAATTACTTTAGGAAGTTCAAAATTTTGAAAAAAGCAAAAAAATGCTGCCACATACAGAGCACTCGTTAAAGATAAATTATCGGTAAGTGCTACTAAACCCTCTCTATTTTTTGCATAACCATAAATCACAGGTAATGTGCCTAAAAAAACAAGTAATGCTATCCATAGTGAAGATTTAATTTTACTTGAATGTTGTATTGGATATTTTCTTAAATAAACGCCTAAAAAAAGATAGCCAATAAACCCTCCTAAGTAAGACAATATAAAATAGTAATCTCCCGTTACCTTATAAATAGGATCTCCAGAAATAATATTTACGTATGGTAATAGTAAAGTCAAAAACCAAATACCGATTAAGAATAATAATTCTTTTTGAGTAGCTTTTTCTAACCATGGCGAAATCAAAGGTATCATTAAGTATAATCCAGAAATCACATACACAAACCAATATACTCCAGTAACAGGAACTATTGGAAATAAAAGTAATTTTTTGATTAAAACATCACTATCTAGACCTGCTTCAAAAAAAGCAATTATTGAAACTACAATAGACCAAAATAAAAAAGGTGGAATAAGTTTTGTAAATCTTTTTTTATAAAACGAAAACATATCCTGTTTTGTAGGTGCTAACAAAGAAGAAGAAATAGTAACAAATAGTTCGGAACTTGGAGATGACATTAAAGAAAATAATACCATGTACATACCGAAAGAAGTATCTGTTGCTGGCATTGCAGAATGTGATAAAATAACTAATATACATGCTATTGCTCTCAAGTTATTTATATATTGTAATTGCATATTATTAAGGATATTAAATGTAATAATTACGTTAACATTATTATTTAGCGTGTAAAAGTAACATTTTGATTGAAAACAAAAACATTAATATCATTAAAAAACCCCATTTTAAAATTTCACAAAAGAATGCCTCCAAAAGCGCATTCAGAAAATACGCTAATCATATGGTTCTTTCTTTAGGCTTTAATAACTTCGAACTTCTTTTCTTTTATATAGTTTACACGAAATTTTCTTTTTCTTTAAAAATCGATTTTTATTTTGATTACAAAATTTATGCTTTTGTTGGTTGTATAAATCCTCCCCAAGTACTATATTTTAATGGCACATGAAATAAGTTCAACTCTAACGTATGCCTCCGAGGAACTACACTATAGATTATATCCAGGGAGAAGTTCCTCTAATTTTAGGACACTATAGTCTGGGATTCTCTGAAGCGTATCTTCTAGCCATTCTCTGGGATTGATTTTCTGCATTTTGCAACTTCCAA
>CALFCI010000028.1 GCA_937951135.1 uncultured Aquimarina sp.
AACCGCTTCCTTATCCACTTCCCCCAACCCCAGGACCTCTTCAATATTCATATAATGTTTTAGCACGGTTTTAAAATCGTATGCAAAACTATAAATAGATTTCATAATTTTAGGCCCCGCTTGTCTAAAAATACGATTAAAATCTCTAATCCCGGGATCGCCCCAAGTATCCCCTCCATTGCGTTTACGATCACTGGCGATATTAGATCCTTTGTTATGTCCCCACATGGCATCAAATGCCGCATTAGTGGTGAAGCCATCAAAAATTCCTCGTGTTCTTGTACCATAATCGATACTTTCGTAAACAGAAGACCATCTGCCATAGTGCGCATTCCATTTATAAAAAGTATTGGAGTGCGGTGGGTATTCACACAATTGCCCATCTTCCTTACCGGCATAGCCCGGTGGCCCTAGCCTGCTCTTTTTACTGCTCTCGACTTGTTGTATACAAACCGTACCATACACTACGCCATTATAACAACTGGTGGTCGTACTAATATCTTTGACATTAATCTCGTGAGGTATCGTACATTTAAAGGTTAGGCTTCTAGACAACGCTTCTATTTTTTGACGTACCTCTAGCGGCGATGTCTCCCTCGTCGGTAGGCGTGGATATACCTAAAGTATCGGGAGTGATGGCAGTTAAGGTCTGTTCAATTTGTTGGGTTAAAAGTGTTCCGATATGATCATTCATACTATTGGTTTTAAGCGTTTTTTTAGTAGTAGTAGTAGATAAAGATATTTTTAACAAAAATTTAGCATCTTAAATAGGATATAGTTCTAGGGAATCGATACCAAAACGAGGTTTACTACCAAATAAACATCAAAAGGAATGGAATGAATTTGTATTAATCGTATTTTGGCAATTTTAATCCTTTAATGTATACGCCTAATGCGATGGACCATACAGCCCAAACCCGATGATACTATAGTTACGACATTAGCTGCGGCATTGGACATAGACCCTATATTGGCATCACTCCTCGTACAACGAGGCATTACTACTTACGATCAAGCCAAAACCTTTTTCAGGCCTTCATTATCTGATCTACATGATCCTTTTTTAATGCAGGATATGCAACACGCCGTGACAAGAATTGAACATGCCATACAGCAACAGGAGAACATTATGGTGTTTGGAGATTATGATGTGGATGGAACGACCTCGGTGGCGCTAATGTCTTCGTATCTGAATACACTATCTTCTCAAATCACTACCTATATCCCAGATCGCTATGCCGAAGGGTATGGCGTATCCTACAAAGGGATTGATTATGCGCATGATAATGATATTACGTTAATTATTGCCTTGGATTGTGGAATCAAAGCGATTGATAAAGTAGCCTATGCTAAAGAAAAAGGCATTGACTTTATCATTTGTGATCACCATAGACCGGGAGATACATTACCCAATGCTGTTGCTATTTTAGATCCTAAACGAGAAGATTGTAACTATCCGTATAAAGAATTATGTGGTTGTGGAGTGGGCTTTAAATTGATTCAAGCATTAGGCAGTAAACAAGGACAGACTATAGATGATTTGCTACCCTATTTAGATTTGGTCGCTACAGCTATTGGCGCAGATATTGTGCCGATTACAGGAGAAAATAGGATATTGGCATATTATGGGCTACAGGTCATTAATACCGCACCCAGAATTGGTTTTCAAGCCATGTTGACACAGTTTAAAAAAGAAAGTTTAACCATTACAGACGTGGTGTTTACTCTTGCGCCTAGAATTAATGCGGCAGGTAGGATGAAGCATGGGTTGCATGCAGTAAACTTATTGGTAGAAACTGATCTTGATATTGCCACGCAGTACGCTGCTGAAATTGAAATTTACAATAGCGATCGGAAAGATGCAGATCGCAGCATTACTGAAGAAGCTTTAGTACAAATCACAACAAATACAGAAGAAAAAAGGTATACCACAGTGGTCTATCAAGAAGATTGGCATAAAGGAGTAATCGGTATTGTAGCCTCTCGACTGATTGAAACGTATTACCGCCCTACTTTAGTGTTTACAAAATCCGGAGATAAATTAGCGGCATCTGCACGCTCAATCAAAGGATTTGACGTCTATGATGCTTTAGAAGCTTGTACCGAGCATATCGAACAATTTGGAGGGCATAAGTATGCCGCAGGATTAACCTTGCATGAAAACCAGTATGAAGCATTCAAACAGAAATTTGAAACCGTAGTTGCTGAAACTATTGATAAGAACTTGTTAAGTCCTGAACTTTCTATTCATGCCTGTATTACTCTAGACCAGATTACTCCAAAATTTTATCGCATCCTTAAACAATTTGGACCTTTTGGTCCAGGCAACATGATGCCGGTATTTATGACGGAAAATCTAAAGGATACTGGGTATGGAAAATGTGTAGGTAGTGATCTAACGCATTTAAAATGTAGGGTGTCTCAGCACCAAACACAAATTAATGCTATTGGATTTAGCTTAGGAACTAAACTCGATGTTTTACAACAGGCTACTCCTTTTAAAGCGGCCTATACTATTGATGAAAATGAATGGAATGGAGACGTTTCATTACAGTTAAAACTGAAAGATATCGATTGATAGTTGAGAAGTTACGAAAGAGAGGACATAGATAAGAGAGCATAGACTCTCGATGTTATATGAGTTCTTCGATATATGCTGTACAAATAGTCTTTCTTCTTAATTTCAGAAGACCTGTGAATGAATTCCCCTATTCCAACAGTCGAATACCGTACTGATTTTCAGCAAGGTACTATTAAATGAACTCAAATAGTTATTCTTATTTAGATTAAATATAAATAATTTTAATAATTTTGAATCTTAATAAGATTCAGACATGAATGGAATTGATAAAATTTACAGTAATAGTTTAGGGATGTCTTTCTATTGGAAGAATGAGCAGCATGCTGTACTTCCCAAAATACAAGTCGTATTTAAAGATGTAGGGTTTCTGTTGACAATTAATGAATTGAAAGATTTTTCGAATACCTGTATGGTCACTATACGCACTTCGTGTTGTACCGATTGTAAAGGTAAAGAACAATGTAAGTCATTATTATTACGAACACCATCAGATAAAATTGATTTGGCCGTAAATAGAATAGAACTGTCCAAAATTCATGACTTGCTCTGTGAAACTATTTTTAAAGTAGAATTACACCGTTGGGTAAAAAATTTAAGTATGAATTAAGAAAAGGAATTTGGGTATCGGGTATCAGTATTTCTGAATACTCATTTTTATATTTTCAGCATCGTACTTATAATATAGTTGATGGTTGTCGGTTGATGGTTTTTTATAATCCTAATTCTAATATGGTTGTTGGTTTTTTATAATCGTAAATCTAAAATCGTAAATCGTACTTATAATACGGTTGATGGTTTTTAATCTTAATTCGAATATAGCAGTTCGCTTTTTTTAACCACTCCAACTCCTTAACTCCTTAACTCCTTAACTTCTGACTTCTAAAATCGTAACTCGTAAATCTAAAATCGTACCTTCTAAACGGTTCTTAGTCTTGTAAAAAATCCATAATCTTATACGTCAACTCTTTGGCTTTAGTCTCTTGCAAAAAATGTTTTTCGTCAATAAAATGAATATCTTTTGGAGCTACGTCCAATAGTGTACTTACCCGTGTCTGTTGTGGAGTCCATTGTAACATAGTATCATGAATCCCCCACATAATTGATACAGGAATATCAATTCTTTCTAAAATAGGAGTAAAATCTGGTAATTCATTACACGTTTGAGAAAAGAAGTAATACATTCCTTGTGTTTTTCCTTCTCGTAGTGGCGTTTTATACCCTTCAACATCAATCTCATTTAGTGGATTTTTTCCATTAAAACCAGCTGCAAATAAATTTTTAAGCATGGTATTTGACGTTAATCCATTACGATAGCCCCACATTGCTGTTTTAGCAAGTTTTCCCGGTTTCATTCGAACGGGAGGATAGAAACCTTCTTCAAAAATAATAGTGTTGAGGATAATTAAATTTTCAATTCTATCTGGCGCTTGATTAAACAGCTCCCATGTCCATACCCCACCTGCATCATGCATCAGATGTGACCATTTTTCAATACCAAGACCATCCATAAGCGCCAATAAACGTTTGGCATGATTCTGATTGCTATATAGATCATATCCTTCTGGAGAATCACTAGACCCATAGCCCAACATATCGGGTATAATTACACGATATCCTCGTTTTACCAAAGGGTCAATCATTTTTCGATATAACCATCCCGAAGTGGGTACGCCATGCAGCAATACAATAGCGGGACCACTTCCTTTATCTATATACATCATAGAACCTTCATCAAAAGGAAATAGGCGTTGATCTGCCCTAAAGTCTTCATAGGTAATTTGACCTTTCCGTATTTTTGTATTCTCATAGGGTTTGCATCCCATGACTACTGTTCCTATTAGCAGTAAAAAGGCAAGTATTCTCATTACAATACGTCGTTTGTGAAATCGCAATTTAGTCAAAATCATCATTCTATACTATTGTATGTTAGAAATTAAAAGATTTAATCCGTTTTCACTTTAAATCTACTAAAAAAAATTGAAGTTTTTACTCGAAATAGCGACAAAAAGAACAACATTCTAATCCAAATTAATATTAAAGAAACGCGTAAAGATTGGCTTGGTTAGTATACCTCCAGAATATCTATTGACTTTGCATTAAAAACGAAAGACTCTTCTGTTGTTTTCCCTAATAACTCTTTTCCTATAGGTGTATTGGCTGCAATAGCATAAAACATATCCCCAGCAATTATTAATTTTCCAATAGAAATACTGATATAATAAGTACCCTGAGTGGTATATACTAAACTTCCTAAAGCAACTCTTGTAGTATGACTTTGCGGATTTATCTTCGCTAAAACCTGTTGTAGTTGTTGTATTGCTGCAAGTTGTTGACCTGTCTTTTCACGTTCCAAATGCAACATGGCACGCCCTGTTTCATGTTTATCGCCAGCACTGCTCTTGGTTTCAGAGGTTAGCGCTTCTTGTTGATCTTTTATCTGCTGCTGAATTCTATGTAGCCGTTCGCTAACAAATGCTTGGCAATGATGGTATAGCTTTTCTTTTATAGGCTTCACAGGTAGTAGATACGTTTGCAGTATATAAAAGAGCCTGTCTAAAGATTTTCTTCGGACAGGCCTATATGTTTGTATTATTGAATTTCGAAAGTTTCCATAAACTTTGTGGTGTAATTCCCATTAATATAATCAGGATGTTCCATTAACTGTGCATGAAAAGGAATGGTCGTTTTTATGCCTTCGATAATAAACTCATCCAAGGCTCTTCTCATTTTATTAATTGCTTCTTCTCGAGTTTGAGCAGTCGTAATTAATTTAGCAATCATTGAATCATAGTTAGGAGGGATTGTATATCCACTATATACATGGGTATCTACACGTATACCATGCCCCCCTGGAATATGTAAATTTGTTATTTTCCCTGGAGAAGGTCTAAAGTCTTTATAAGGATCTTCAGCATTAATTCTACATTCTATAGAGTGTAATTGCGGAAAATAATTTTTTCCAGAAATCGGCACACCTCCAGCAACTAGAATTTGCTCTCGAATTAAGTCATAATCAACAACTTGCTCTGTAATAGGGTGTTCTACTTGAATTCTGGTATTCATTTCCATAAAATAGAAATTACCATGCTTATCCACAAGAAACTCTACAGTTCCAGCGCCTTCATATTTTATAAACTCAGAAGCCTTTACCGCGGCATCTCCCATTCTTTCACGCAATTCATTAGTGATAAATGGCGAAGGCGTTTCTTCAGTTAATTTTTGATGTCTTCGTTGTATAGAACAATCCCGTTCCGATAAATGACAAGCGTTTCCGTTACTATCGCCTATAATTTGTATTTCAATATGTCTTGGCTCTTCAATTAACTTTTCCATATACATGGCATCATTACCAAAACATGCATGAGCTTCTTGTCTCGCGCTATCCCAAGATTTTTTCAATTCACTTTTTTTCCAAACTGCACGCATTCCTTTTCCACCACCACCGGCAGTTGCTTTAAGCATAACAGGATACCCCATTTTATCAGCAAGCTTCTCGGTCTCTTCAAAAGTAGCTAAAATCCCATCACTTCCAGGTATCGTAGGCACTCCTGCGGCATCCATAGTAGCTCTAGCACTAGCTTTATCTCCCATTCGTTCGATCATTTCTGCACTAGCGCCAATAAATTTTATTTCATGCTCTTCACAGATTTTGGAAAATTTAGCATTTTCAGATAAGAACCCATATCCGGGATGTATCGCATCTGCATTTGTGATTTCTGCAGCAGCAATAATATTCGACATTTTCAAATACGATTCACTACTTGGTGCAGGACCAATACAAACAGCTTCGTCTGCAAAACGTACGTGCAAACTTTCTGCATCTGCTGTAGAATATACAGCAACAGTCTTGATTCCCATTTCTTTACAGGTACGGATTACTCTCATGGCAATCTCTCCCCTATTGGCAATTAGTATTTTTTTGAACATAACGTTGAAAGTTAGTAATTGTAAAACACAAAAGTTCATTACTGTATAACATGCAGTACTAAACGACTTTTATGTATTTTATAATTGGGTTATGAAGGGTCTACTAAAAATAAAGGCTGATCAAACTCTACAGGGGAAGACTCATCTACCAATACTTTTACAATAGTACCAGAAACTTCACTTTCGATCTCATTAAAGAGCTTCATCGCTTCAATAATACAAAGCACATCTCCTTTTTGTATCGTCTCTCCTACTTCTTTAAACACAGGTTTATCTGGAGAAGGTTTTCTATAAAACGTTCCAATAATTGGTGCTTTTACAGTGATGTATTTTGACAAATCTTCACCCGAACTTTGCTCTACAACTGGAGCAGCAGCTGCTACAGGTTGTTGAGGAGTAGTGTTTTGAGGTAGCGCAGCCGGTAATTGCTGTACAAATGTCGTGGTTTCTTTTAGATCTTCGGATCCTGTTTTAATGGTGATCTTAATATCATCCATTTCTAACTTTACTTCGCTTGCTCCAGATTTGGCAACAAACTTTATTAAATTCTGAATTTCTTTTAAATCCATAATGTTGGGTATTGTGTGATTTATTCGTTTTAAGAATTATAAGCCCATTTCATATAAATTGAGCCCCAAGCAAAGCCTCCGCCAAAAGCGGCAAAGACTAAATTATCTCCTTTGTTAAATTGTTTTTCGAAATCATTTAATAATAACGGGAGTGTTGCAGAGGTAGTATTACCATAGTATTTTATGTTCTTTAACACCTTACTTTCATCAAGTCCCATTCTATTCGCAGTAGCATCGATAATACGTTCATTAGCTTGATGTGCTACAAGCCAATCTACATTATCTGCTGTCAGTGCATTACGTTTTAAGATTTCTGTACCCGCTTCTGCCATTTTAGACACCGCATATTTGAACACTGTTTTTCCATCTTGGCGTACATAATGCTGTCCATTGGCTACCGTTTCTGCTGTGGTTGGCATCAATGACCCTCCTGCTGCAATTCTTAGAAACTCTCTTCCTACACCATCACTTCTTAAGTATTCATCTTGTACACCTAATCCTTCTTCATTAGGTTCAAATAATGCAGCACCTCCACCATCACCAAATATGATACATGTAGTACGATCTTTATAATCGATAATAGAAGACATTTTATCCGCTCCAATCACCAATACTTTTTTGTATCGTCCAGATTCTATATAACTAGCAGCAGTAGACATTCCGTACAAAAAGCTAGAACATGCAGCTTGTAAATCATAAGAAAAAGCATTAACTGCTCCTATCTCTGACGCGGCATAAGCAGCTGTTGCAGCCACAAAAATATCGGGAGTAGCTGTCGCAAAAATAACCAAGTCTATTTCTTTAGGATCAAGGTTTTTCTTACGAATAAGGTCTTCAGCAGCTTTAATGCCTAAAAATGAAGTGCCTTTTTCAGCATCCTTGAGTATCCTTCTTTCTTTAATACCTGTTCGAGAAGTAATCCACTCATCATTGGTATCTACCATAGTTTCCAACATTTCATTGGTCAATACATGGTCCGGCACATATGCACCTACAGCTGTGATAGCGGCTGTGATTTTACTCATATCTTAATTTTAGTTTCCATGATTTTAATCCATCGCTAGGTTTAAAAACCAATCGAAATTACTAAACTTCTTGCAAATATGACGCAAAATAACGGGATTTCGACACATATTCAACTAAAAACAAAAAAAACTCTCACAATTATGTGAGAGTTTAAATCTTATGTACGGAATATTATGATTAAGCCGCTTCTTCTTCTGTAGTGTTATCGATAATCACTTGACCACGGTAGTACAATTTTCCTTCAAACCAATGTGCTCTGTGATACAAATGCGCTTCTCCAGTAGTAGGATCAATAGCAATCTGTGATGCTGTTGCTTTGTAATGTGTTCTTCTTTTATCTCTTCTTGTTCTCGAGATTTTTCTCTTAGGATGTGCCATAACTTAGCTATTATTTATCGTTTAATAAGTTTTTTAATATATCCCAACGCGGATCCGTATCCTCGTTGTCACTCTTTGTTGTTTTTTCTATTTTAGGACTTAATTCCTCAAGTTTCTCAAGTATGTCCGACTTTAATGTACCATCTTCAACTCCAGGATGCACTCGTTTAGAAGGCATCGCTAAAACAATAAGTTCATAAATATACTGTTGTATACTCAATTCGTATGAACCATGAGGAATGACTAATAACTCTTCATTCTCATCATTGTACTCGTCTCCAAATTTAACGACCAAAAGCAATTCATTTTGTAATGGTAGGTCAAAAGGCTCATTTGTAATGTCACAATTCACATTTACACTGCCTTCTGCTGTAAAGTCAAGTTCAAGTAACGTTTCTTTTTTAGTAAACGCAAGATTAACTTGCACTGCTGCAGCATTAAATTCATCATACTCAAAATGTTCGAAGAACGTATTATCAATCTGAAAATCAAATCGATGAATGCCTTGTTTCAATCCAACAAAAGGTATAATAAACTCTTTTAATGGTTTCATTTGGTCTTCAATTTCAAAAAAAATACACTATTCTTGATTTAGAATAGGCGTGCAAAGATACTAAAAAAAAGTTATGAACACTTTTAAATTTGTAAAATTTTAGTTTTCAGTTCAATACCTAGGTTATCAATACTCCACGGCAACGCATAATTCTTTTTTTAGCATCTAAATACTGACAAAACACTGCAATACCCTTTTAATTCCTTGCATTTCTATTCATTACGCCACAGTATCTCCTTATAGTAATCACTTCTAAAACGCGAATTTCAGCATATTCTTAATGAAAACTCTTTTTTTGAGGTTTACGTGGTACTTTCTTCAACGGATTTTTAGTTAGCTCACCATACTCTTCACGATTTTTGTGAATGGATAATGCTGCAAATACGGCTTCTTTAAAAGAACCATGATCCGCTTTATTTTTACCAGCAATTTCAAAAGCAGTGCCGTGGTCTGGAGAAGTACGCACCTTATGTAATCCAGCAGTGTAATTCACTCCTTTCCCAAAAGATAACGTTTTAAAAGGAATCAATCCCTGGTCGTGATATGAAGCGATAATAGCATCAAAAGTTTTATACGTATCAGACCCAAAAAAACTATCTGCGGCATAAGGCCCATACACTAACTTTCCAGTAGCATTGATTTTTTTTATGGTTGGTTTTAGAATTTCTTCATCTTCTTTTCCAATAACTCCATTATCTCCGCTATGCGGGTTAATCCCAAGCACAGCGATTTTAGGGCGACGTACTCCAAAATCTTGTTGCAAGGAATTATAAATGGTGTTTATTTTTTGCTGAATCAATGCTGGAGTAATTGTTTCCGCAATATCTTTTATGGCAACATGATCTGTAAACAATCCTACTTTCAACGTATCTGTGATCATAAACATTAAACTGTTACCTTCTAATTCTTGGCCTAGGTAATCGGTATGCCCCGGAAAAGCAAACTCATCAGACTGAATATTGCTTTTATGAATAGGTGCAGTAACCAAAACATCAATCTCATCATTTTTCAACGCTGTAGTTGCAGCTTTGAAAGAACGAATCGAATATGTCCCAATTTTTTCATCCTCTTCTCCAAAATTTATAGTTACCCCTTCTTTCCAGACATTAACCACATTTATTTTACCGTCTACTAATTGAGCTGCAGTATCAATACCATGAAAATTAACATCAGTTTGGCAATGCTTTTTTAAGAATAACATCACTTTTATAGAAGCAAAAATCACTGGGGTACAAAAATCAAGCATTCTAGGGTCTTCAAAAGTTTTCAAAATCACTTCGCCACCAATACCATTAATATCTCCTATAGAAATCCCTAATTTTATTTTTTCTTCTTTCTCCATTTATATCGTTTACTTTATACTTATTTTTGTACGCTATATTGTGTTGAACAAGCACTACATTAAGAAGACAAATTTAACCAAATAATTTGCATTTATGTTTACTGGGATCATAGAAGAATTAGGAACTGTTGTTTCTTTAGTGTCAAATCAAGAAAATTTAGACCTTACCATACGTGCAAAAATGACCTCAGAACTCAAGATAGATCAGAGTATATCCCATAATGGCGTGTGTCTTACTGTAGTTGCAATTAATCAAGATTGTTATACCGTAACAGCCATTAAAGAAACCTTAGAAAAAACAAATCTCAACAGTCTTAAGGTTGGAAATCTCGTGAATCTAGAACGTGGAATGAAGTTGGGAGATCGTCTGGACGGTCATATTGTGCAAGGTCATGTAGATCAAACTGCAATATGCACGGCAATCAAAGAAGCAGATGGCAGCTGGTATTTTACATTTACCTACGACTCAACATTACAAAATATCACTATAGAAAAAGGCTCTGTAACTGTAAATGGTGTGAGTCTTACTGTAGTTAACTCCTTAGAAAATTCATTTAGCGTGGCGATTATACCCTATACGTATGCGCATACCAATTTTAATAGTTTTGCGGTAGATACTATAGTAAATTTAGAATTTGATGTGATTGGCAAGTATGTACAACGAATTACAACATCATAATACCCCTAAAAACATCTCAAATCAGCAATTTATACTGGTTTTTGCTCAAATTTTAGATTGAAACCTGAGCAAAAACCAGTATAAATTGCTATTAGACTAATTCTACTTCATTGTACTTAAACAATGAAACGTTATTTTTATCTATTTCCAAAATAACTCCTGCCAAACCACTAGGGTTTGTACAAGATTTAAAATCTAATACTTTACCAAAATGTTGGCTCTTATTGTCAATGATTTTATATCGCATAACTACTTCATTTATGATTTGTATTCCTTCTCCTCATCGTAGCTCTTCTTCCCAAAAAACGAGCCAGATGTAATTAATGCACTCCTAAATTTACTGGAATTAAGTATAAAAATCAAAAAAAACTTGTTAAGGTTTGTTAACAAAACCAAGAATACTGGTTTGATACTCCATTGATTTATAGCATTCTATTGTTTTTGCACCCCTGTATTTACAGTGCTTATCCCAAATTAATCTTAAAATAATCTTAATTATTTTAAATTGTCTTTCGTCCTTATATTTTAATACTAAATATAAAAAATAGTGAACTTTGATTACTATTCGTTCGTGTTTTTTTAATTTCCTGCTACGCACTGCACTTTTAACACTTCTAAAATAATAGCACTAATTTCTTCGTCCAGACAGACAAACTTATTCGCTTTTTGAACTCTAATTTTCGGGATTACAGTATCTTTGTAGTCTATTATTTAGTATCTAATAAACAGTAAAAAAGAAGAGATGAAAATAGCTATTGGAAATGACCATGCTGGAACGGCTTATAAATTTGCCATTATCACATATCTAGAAGAGAAAGGTATTGAAGTTATTAATTACGGTACTGATGGTGAAAGTAGCGTAGACTATCCTGATTTTGTACATCCTGTAGCGAAAGAAGTAGATGCTGCTACTGTAGATTTTGGAATTTTAATTTGTGGCAGCGCAAACGGAGTATCTATGACGGCTAATAAATATAAAAATGTGCGCGCCGGACTGTGTTGGACTAAAGAAATTGCGGTATTAACACGCCAACATAATAATGCTAATATACTGTCTATACCTGCACGTTTTACTTCAGTACAACAAGCTATTGGAATGGTAGAAACATTTTTAGAAACTGAATTTGAAGGTGGAAGACATCAAGACCGAGTACATAAAATTTCGATGTGCTCTTAATATCGAAACCAACCCAAAATAGATCTTTATCCTTTTAAATATTTTATAATGAGTACTTTATCTTTTACTGTGAAAAAATTTGAAGCGCTTACAGTACCTGAGTTGTATGCTATATTACGATTGCGTGCAGCAGTTTTTGCAGTAGAACAAGATTGCGTATATCAAGATATTGACAACAAAGATCAAAAAGCAGTACACGTAATAGGGTATACTAATGAGAATCAGATTGTTGCTTATACTCGAGTATTTGATGCAGGTGATTATTTTAATGAAGCAAGTATTGGACGTGTTGTGATTGCAGCTCCACAAAGACAATTTGGACATGGTCATCTTTTAATCACCAAAAGCATTGAGGCAATTACGACTTCATTTGGTATTCAAAAAATTAAAATTTCTGCACAGTCCCATCTTAAAAAATTTTACACGAAACACGGTTTTGTTACTCAAGGAGCAGCATATCTAGAAGATGGGATTCCACATCTTGCGATGGTTAGAGCATAATATTCTCAAAACAGACACCGGTCCATATCTTCAAAAACCAATCCTGTGGGATCGTTTAGCACAATATTAAACACTTTTCCTTTATAATTTTTAGTTAGAATTCCAGTAATACTGCCTTGACTTTTAGGAAGCGTTACTCCTTTAAAATCTGCAAAGGTACTCGTGCTTACAATAATCGTATCTCCAGTCTTGCAGCTGATTAACATGCGCTCCCCATCAAACCAATCTCTAGGCTGTGCAGCAAGGGTATAGGAACGATCTCCTAAAACCTCATCATCGCTAAATTGAACATTACCTAGGGTGACCAAGACATTGAGATATTCATTTTTGATATCGCTTGTAGTCAGTTCTAATGGAGTAATTGCAGCCGTTTCTAGACTGCGTACTACGATTTCTGAAATAGCAGTGCGACCTATGGATCCAATAGTAGTATTTTCTAACACACCCAGGGTCGGTACTCCGTTTTCAATACCTGCGGCCAACCCTTCAAGCTGTACATATACTTTACGACCAAAATTATACTGCGTAAACAATGAGTTTTGGTCGATTAGAATTCGTATCCCTGCTGTCGGTTTGATAGGATCGTCTTGCAGCAGCAATTCTTTGTAGAAATTACCTGCTTTATCATTAGAAACCACATAGCCCGTTACAATACCAATACCCTCAGCGAATACTACATTAGCATTTCTACCTTCTTTAGCTTGTTGTTGTGCTATCATTTGTACTAGCGCTTGGATCGTAATTGGATTCCCTTGTAATTGCGGTACTGTAGGGTTCAACTCCGGTAGGGTGTACTCATCTGTATGCACACAAGAGAGTTGTAGTATGACCAATAAAATCAATAGTATTTTATATATAATAGGAATCATAGTTTTGAGATTAGGAAAGGATAAACATCTTTAATCGGTTAAAAGCGTAAATATAAATTGAGATAGTATGTAATCCCTGCTCCATAATAATAACGAGAGCCATATACCGGAGTTTTTCGTTTGGATTCGGCTAATGCTAATCGATAATTTGCCATTCTAGAACTTTCAAATCCACCGGTTTTATACGTTTCATTGAATACATTTTGAACTGCGGCAAAAAGACCAATCGTATACTTACGAATGCGCCAAGAAGTACCGGCGGTAGCATTGATCAAAAGATAAGGATCAAATCGTTCTTGTTGTAATAATTGTTTCGCTGTAGCTTCATCATAATCATTAAAAGGCAAACCGTCTATATCTTTTGTAAAATTGGTTGTTCTTGCGAAATAACTAATCGAACTGTAAGATTCTGCAAAATAATTCGCGGTAAGTCCAAACCACCAATACTTTGGATCTCGGTATTGAAACCCTAGTTGCCCTACGTGCTGAGGTCCAGTAGGGATTCGATACGATTGAAGTGCCGCAGTTCCCAATGGAAGTACTCCTTGTTGTTTTTCTAGTGCTTTACTGGTGCTCGTAAGCATAAGTTCAGGAGCATTGGCATAGGTGTATTGCCCTATAGCCAAAGCACTTTTAAGCATCAATGTCGGAGTGATTTGATAGGAAATACCAAGTTCCCCTCCTAGGTATGTTTTATCAATATTTGTAGTAATTTGTTGCACAAAAGCAACACCATCTCCAGCAATTGCTTGCGTGAAAAAGAAACCAATATCAGTACCGGCTTTATGAGTCGTATAATATCCTGTAATTTTAGCCTGTAACTTCGAGGAGTGATGCGTATAATTGGCTTCAACCGTAGTGATCGTTTCACTTTTTTGCAGCCCTCCTATTTGATCCGATACCGAGGCATTCGTTTGTCTAGGGTTGATAAAGGTACGGGCTATCGTAGGTGCTTTTGTATACTGCCCCGCAATACCGTTTATCGCATTACGCCAATTTATTTTATATGTAATTCCTGCTTTTACACCGTATGTAAGAAATTGCTGAGCACTGCTTTTCCCTAAAGAAGCAGTCCCCGGAAAATAACCATTTTCAAAACGTCCCGTTCTTTGGTATTGCGTATGTGCCAAAAAGCCTCCTAAAAATCCATTAAAATGTGTATTCGTATATTGTGTTTGCAGAAACCCACTACCTACACTAGCATCAATATCATACTGATATTTATAGCGATCTCCTACAGTAACCACACGATTAGGATGCCGTAGATCATTTTGTGCTGTATTTTTGGTCTTTGCATCCTCAGTTTCTGCATACCGATCGATATCTAGAAAACCAGTACCGCCTAGCAGATCCTTAACCTTTGCATAGTGTTGTTGTTGCTCCTTACGATACGCTAGTTTTCCTTGTATTGAAAAACGATCATTAAAAGCACTATTTAAAATCATATTCCCATGAAATACTGTGTTTTCCATAGTATCCTCATAAACAATATATGTAGCATTATATCCCTGTTGTGCATTATTTTGATTAGCACCTATAAGTGCATCCCAGTGCAATTGACCGTCTGCAATAAAATGCTGTTGCGCCCTAAATGCTTTTTGAAAATCTAAAGGTGTTGGTAATGTCTCTTTTACATAAAAGCTAGGCAATACTGTAGGATGTACAGGGTTGGTCGCACTGCCATGCCCCCCGCCAAGGTACAGCTCTTCTGCTATATTGGTTTGCAATAGATCTGTTCCGCCAGCGTCTACACGACTGTTTGTGGTCTTCCCGGATTGAAACAGCACATTCGTATGAAGTTCTGTACGCTTTGTAAGGTTCCAATACTGACTAAGCATTGTGGTGAGGTACTCTGAGTTTTGTATTCTCGCATTTCGCACGGCTCCATTTTGATACCCCCAGTTTGGATTATATGAACGACCTTTCAATTGATACACTTCTTCTGTAAGTGCGGTAGCACGGCCTCTTCTATTCGGCGTATACATGCCTATAAGATTGATCGCATATCGCTTCCATTTTTTTTCAATCCCCGTATATATCGAGTTGGCATCATATACGGTTCCTGCCCTACTTCCTTCGTTCCCAAAACGACGAGATGCACTAATCGCATACGCCCAACCCGAAGCCAACAATCCCGAAGTATAACTTCCCATTGCCCTACCCGTGTATGTTTTATTTGCTGTAGCATAGGATACGCGTACTCCCGGTCGGTATTGAGAAGGTCTCATCGTGATATTTGTATTGCCAGCAAGGTCACCAAATATCATATTGTTTTCAGAAAGTGAGGGTGTAAATTGCTGATTACGCTGTACATCATTCAACCCTCCCCAAGTACTCCATTCAGGTTTTCCCCGAGACAAAGTATTCATTGCTACGCCATTAATTAGCACTTTCCCGTAGGCATTATCTTGTCCTCTAGGCCTAAAAAAAGCAGCACTAAAATCATACGCTGCTGCGGCAATAAATACATCTTTATTAGCATGTAGTGCCCCTGCAATAGTTACAAAAGAGTCGGCATCATCATTAAGTTCTTGATCCGATAATTCGATGATTTCTAGCCCAACATTGCCCTGTGTATGTTCATGATCGAGCACAATAGTCCCTATATCTGTTTGTTTATCTTGATACTTTACAAACGATAATCTTTTACTCCCATACCCCTGCATCGTAATCTTCAACGCATACACTCCCTCAGGGAGCGTCTGTAGATTAAGACAAAATGCTCCTTCTACATCGGTTTTGGTTCCTAGTGTTGTTTTTTCAACATGAACCCTGACATTCGATAGTTTCTCTAGCGTCATGCTTGCAATCACAACTCCAGACACTGTTGCTTTTTGGGCATGCATAGTAGCCCCTAATAAAGTCAAAAACAAAAGTGTCGGATATGCTATACTGCAAGCTCTCATGGATAATGAAATAAGTGTGCTTTTATAGTTAGAAAATACATTAAGGGATATTTTAGTTTTTTCAAATGTACTATTTTTTTATATAAAAATACATATTCCCTAAATAAAATTATATTTTTGAACTTTATTAATCGATTTAAAATTATGATGTATCCTAAGTTTTTATTTTGGTATTGCACAGTATTTATTGCCTTTAGCATATCTGCTCAAACAACAAATACCTATAGCATAGCCACTGTTGCTTTTTATAATTTGGAAAATCTTTTTGACACTAAAAACGATCCAAAAACCTACGATGATGATCGCACACCCAAAGGAAAAGACCATTGGACCATAGCTCAATACCACGATAAGGTTAAAAATATGGCGATGGTGATTTCAGAAATAGGCGTAGCGATAGCTCATACTCCACCAGCCATCATAGGTGTTGCCGAAATTGAAAACAAAAAAGTGCTTCAAGACTTGATTGCCACACCTAGTTTAGCCCCATACAAATATGATATCGTGCATTTTGATTCTCCAGATCGACGTGGTATTGATGTCGCATTATTGTTTCAAAAAAATAGATTTAGACCGCTATACACCAGTACACATACCGTCTATTTGTATGATATCGATATCCCTACAAAACGAGTCTATACCCGAGATCAATTATTGGTCAGTGGTTTTTTGGATGGAGAATTTATCCATGTATTCGTCAATCATTGGCCTTCACGCAGGGGTGGCGCCGTAAAAAGCAACTACAAAAGAATGCGAGCTGCCACACAACAAAAACGATGTATCGATTCTTTATTTAGCACAGATCCGTATGCAAAGATTATCGTTATGGGTGATTTTAATGATGATCCGCATAGCAGCAGTATCCAAGATATTTTGAATGCCAAAGCCAAAAAAAAACAAATGCGCAATACACAATTGTACAATCCCATGGCAGCAATGGCAAAACATGGAGTCGGATCATTGGCATGGGGAGATCAATGGAATTTGTTTGATCAAATCCTAGTGTCTCAATCTTTTACAAACACAAAAGACAGTACCTACACCTATTACAAGGCAGGTATTTTTAATCCCACCTATCTTACCCAACGCTATGGTCGATATCAAGGCTATCCATTTCGAAGTTTTGCCAATGGACATTATACGGGTGGGTATAGTGATCATTTTCCTGTATACCTGTATTTGATCAAAAAAGTAAAAGAAAAGAAATTACCTTCTCCATAACTACTAAAATTAATTTTCATATAGCCTTGGGTATCGCAACATGCCTGCTACGCAGCAAGCGATATTGTATCTTACGATTGAACCCTATACGCTGGTAGCACCCAATGAAGGATGGACATCCTTAAAAAACTGTTAAAACTAAAAAAAAATAATTAGAATAAGGGAATTTATCTTTACTTTTGAATCTAACTATTTTTTACCTTAAAACCAGAACACAATGAATAAGAAAAACACACAAGTCATTCTAGTATTCGAAGGGATCCGGTATTTGGTCTGGGACATCCATTTGGATATGCACAACATACCGATAAAACAGGGCGCCCTAGCAGTACGGTTCGGCATTCTAATATCACGTTGCTTCTAGAAGCACAAGGTAAAAGTATAGACCGTGAAATGATAGAACATTTTGCTGCGAGACGACCATTTAGTGGACATATAGAATTTTTGATTGTAGATAATGGGATCGAAAACAAAGTCTCTGGTGATCTAGAGTTTGCCAATGCCAAGTTTAAAAACTGGGGTGAATCCAACACATACGAAGGTTTTGAGGACATAGACCTAATGCGGGTAGTGATTCATCCTCTTATTGTACGTTACCAAGGGGTGGTGACTGAATTGCCTCGTAATCCTAGTAATCCGTTTGCGGAACGTACTGCGCCGGTTACGGTGCGGGAAGACACTACAAAACAACTTACCGAGTATCTCCTTACCGACCTAGAGGGCAACACCATTAGCGACTATGATGCAGGGCAAACCATTATTTTACATATCAAAACTGAAAATCGTGTAGGCGATACCGTAACGATTAACCTGAATGATAACGAACACGATTTTAAACGCAAGGGTGTATTTTTAGAAAATGATACCTTAGAAACTCAGATTACTAGTAATCATATGGAAATTGAGCTAGAGGTTACCGACCAGCGCACTACAGAAAATGAAAATACAGCACCACAAAAACCTAAACGCACAGCATAATTATGGGAATGACAAAATTTAAACTCACCTTTAATGATGGGGAAACCCACGAGATACAAGCCAAATATAACTCCCCTAGTTTTGAAAGCAATTGGTGGAGTTATGATCCAGAAGGGAATGAACCTTATGAGCATGGTAATGAACGTAAAACATTAGAACTAGGGGATACCATGTATTTTAATGTAGAGACTAAAGGGATACTAGAAGAAGCCGTACTCACCCTACAGCTTTTTGATTATGATGAAGCCTTATGGATAGATGCCGCTAACCCAGATGATGCTACCTTTCCAACAGAAGAAGTCCATAAAACTGCTCAAGTAAGAAAAGTAGGAGACCGTTATATTGCTACAGTAAAACTCGTATTGGAAGAAAGTTGGGTAGAGGTAGTAGAAAGTGATATTGATAATACAATAGACCTGTATTGGCAGGTACGCTATGGCGCTTTAAATCAATACTTACCGCATGAGGATACTAGCTACTTGCAGGTGGTAGAAATACCACAACACTCTATGTCAAACCCGCCGGAGAGGAATATCCATTTCCAGAGATGTTGAGCGTAGATGGTGATGTTTTATTTTTTACAACGCCTGAATTTGATGACGATATGGTTATGGATAATGACAATGCAGACTCAGATCAAGACGTAAGTGTTGTAAAACCCATGTTAAAAGGAGCAAATGCACTGGATAAAGCAGCAAAAGCTGCCAATGCGGCTTTACCTAAAGATGCGGCATCGCATAAGGTACTCCATACCTCAAAGACTTTTACAGATAATCTAAGACAACGTGTAGCATTAGCCAAACTAAAGGATGGGAAATTGGCAGACAACTTAGGCAAGGTACATA
>CALFCI010000029.1 GCA_937951135.1 uncultured Aquimarina sp.
TGGTATTCTTTAAAATATGCCCTGAGTTCTTCTAGTATTTTTTTAGATAATAATGTAATCCTACTTTTGCCACCTTTTGCATCATGAATTTTTATAAGCATTCGTTTACTATCAATAGCAGTCAGCTTTAAATTTATTAACTCACTACGACGCATACCAGAGGAGTATAATAGGCTAATGATACATTTATGTTTTAGGTTCGTGGTATATTCAATCATGGACTTAACTTCTTGTTTGCTAATTACAACAGGTAGTTTTTCTTTTTTACGAGGTCGCTCAATATGATAAAAACGATTTGGCATATCGAGTACAATTTCATAATAAAATTTGATGCTATTGACAGCTATATGTATAGCAGAATCTGATTTGTTATGCTGAATCATGTAGTGTAGATATTGTCTAATATCATTCTCGTTTATTGCTATCAAAGGCTTTTGTATATGATAGTTTATAAAAGCTTCAAAGGCATACACGTAAGCTCTAACCGTATTTTGAGCGTATTTTTTTAACTCTAGTTTTAGTAAATAGGTATCAGGACAACAACGATAGTTTGTGGGTGATTTTCTGTTTCTGTAAAATGAGATATCCACAGTTTCGTTGTTGTTTGATAAGGGCTTGTCTTTAAAAAACGTATTCGTATTGACCCAAGCTACGCCTTTAAACTTTTCAAAAATTTGATTCAAGTTTTCTTTGGTGTTTACAACATATACCATAGCAAATGCTGCACTCCATTTAGGATTAGGAAGCTCTTTGATCAGTGCTTGAATGACTTTATCTGGATAAAACTGTAACCCGATCATTTTTTGCTGGTTGATAAGTAAATGCTTTAAGGTAATATGTTTAGTGAGTGTTGCCATGCTCTAAATATAGCAATACGACAAATGTATATCCGATTTTAAACGTTTATACCCGTTTGTAAACGGGTATAAACGTTTAAAATCGGATATTTAGGAGAACATGGTGTATGTTTGGGGTAAGGAAATGAATGGAATTGATGTGTAATGAATTTTGAAGAATGGTTGTGCTATTTATTTGGAATTATAATAGTGATCGATGAGTTCAGGAGCACGGTGTATACCGGTTGTTTTTAGGGGTAAAAAATGCTTTATTCATGAATCAATTTCTTATAGGTATTGGATTGATTCATGAATAAAGCATGATATATAATGTAAAGGTTCTTTAAGACATCAGTAGTATCGCTACCGTACTTTTTTGCAGGGTAAATTTACTAGTGTGCTTTTTTACATTTTGAAAAAGTCAACTATCTCAAAGCAGGTTCACGAGGCATCCAGCGGACACCTATTTTTCGCATTTCGAGCCAAGCTTCGGAGAATTAAACTCCACAATGTGGATTAAATTACTTCTTCAAAGAATAATTTTAATACGCCATTAAGATCTGTTTTTCCAGAGATGTCGTCAGGAGTACCTAAATTAATCATTAAATGTTGATCTTTTATTTTACCCATAATGAAATACTGAAAAGTAGTGCCAATTTTAAATTTGTACCCTTTGATCGGTGCGCCAAAAGAGGTGAAGGTTATTTCTGTTTTTGTACTGTTACTTTTTTCGAAAGTAGCAATGATTTGATCAAATACGGCGGAAAGCATATCCTCACTGTAGTATTCCCATTTAATGGAAGTTCCATTACAGGCTTGTAGCTCATATTCAGATTGAGCGGTACATCCTCTTGGGACTTGTATGTGGTTTCCTACTAAGTTTAAAAATGAAATACGCTTCGTTTCTTGCCCATAGAATGTAAATGTGGCAAGGAGTAATGCAAGAGCAATGATATTTTTCATAAATAGGTTAATTTGGTGTATTAAAATAATAGATTTTGGGTATTGGGGTCGTTAAATATAGCAAAACTTTAATTTTCAAGCAAATATATTCTTAATTTTTTGTTAAATAATGAAGATGATTGGAGTAAATTCCAATATGTTATGATTTTCAGTATTAAAATTAGGGGATCACCGTAAAGAAATACATCAATAAAATAATGGTAATGCTTAAACTAGATAAAGGCTCTATTTCAATCAAGGATTGGAAAGAGAATGATCGACCAAGGGAGAAATTGTTAGATAAAGGGAGAAAATTATTAACAGATGCGGAATTAATTGCGATTTTAATTGGTTCTGGAAATCGAAATGAAAGTGCGGTAGCATTAAGCACCCGTATTTTGGCAAGTGTAGAGCACGAAATACAAGCATTGGGTAAACTGTCATTAAATCAATTAATAGGTTTTAAAGGTATTGGAAAAGCTAAGGCGATTACAATTATGGCTGCTTTAGAATTGGGGAGAAGAAGTGAGTATGAGCATAACTATAAAGTAACGACCATAAAAAGTAGTAAAGATATATTTGGATTATTGCGGTGTACTCTAGGAGATTTGGAACATGAGGAGTTTTGGGTGGTATACCTCAATCATGCGCATACGGTATTGCAACAAAAACAAATAAGCATTGGGGGTAAAACAGCGACATTGGTAGATGTTCGTATTGTATATCGTATAGCCTTAGAGCTTGGGGCAACCGCTATTGTATTAGCACATAATCACCCTAGCGGTATAGTATCTCCTAGTCAATCAGATAAAATGCTAACACAAAAACTGAAAGATGCAGGGCATAGTTTAGATATAAATGTATTGGATCATTTAATCATCACAGAAAAAGATTATTTTAGCTTTGCAGATACTGGTATATTATAAATACGAAGTCTCTACAAAAAGTAGTTAAGATATAATGACAGTATTAATTTATATACAAAGTTTAAATCCGCGGGTTTCTTATATTTTTAGGCACATTTGTAAACGAATGTTGGGCTTGACCATAGTGTTTACCTCTAAAATAGAAAAATTTATAGCTCATGATGGCCCTAAGTTTTCATATCTAAATCAACCTTTAGGAAAAGAGTTGTATTTTCAAAGTGTTCATTTACTTTTTGAACGCGGTATTGAAGCCTGTGATATACAAGTAATGCCTTGGGAAGATACACAGTGCTTTTTTAAAGTCAATCACCCAGATGCTGCCTTGCCTTTCGATATTTTTGCAGCCTCTTTTTACTTGCTTACGCGATATGAGGAGTATTTGCCGAGTGTTACAGATACTTTAGGACGTTTTCAGGCCACAGAGAGTATTGCGTATCAAAATCAATTTTTAGAAGATCCAGTAGTCGATATTTGGGTAGCTAAATTTAAAACTGTACTTCGTAATCGGTATCCTGAAATACAATATGAGAAACAGCACTTTAAAATATGCCCAATTGTTATGGTCTCGCAAACCTATGCGTATGCACAAAAAGGAATGTTGCGTTCTATAGGAGGTACTGTAAGAGATCTTTCAAAGTTCGAGTTTAGGAAAGGAATAGAACGTATAAAAGTACTTCTAGGCATACAAAAAGACCCGTATGATATTTTTGATTTTTTGATACAACTGCAACAACACAAAAAACGGAAAGCTATTGTGTTTTTTGGTTTAGGTGGATATACAAATTATGAAAAAAATATTCATAGCGCTAATCCTCAACATATACGTGCGATCAAACATATTGCCGATTATATATTGGTAGGATTAAAAATCTCGTATGATGCGATTACGACGCTTTCGGAATGTAAGAAAGAAAAAAAACGTTTGGAACATATTATACATCGTACATTAAAATATGCCTCTTGTTCTTTTTTTAAAATTAAATTACCTGCCGCATACCGTAATTTTGTAGAATTAGAAATCGAGAAAGATTATTCTATGGGATATAGCAATCATGATGGGTTTAGGGCTGGTACATGTACTCCATTTTTATTTTATGATTTGGATTACGAAGTGCAAACCCCATTAAAGGTGCATTCTTTTTGTCATGCCTATACGCGTAGTAACGAATTGTCTCAGCAAAAAGAAAGTGAAGAAAAAATGAAAAGGACACTTCAAAAAGTGAAAGCTGTAAATGGGCTCTACATTATAGTGTTTACTAACGCAGTGTTAAGTGATCCTTATAGCAGAACTGTGTTTCAAAATATTTGGTATATCAAGGAATCACTAGTGTCCACTTAAAAGAATATAGATCGCTTCGCTACAGGAGTCAAGAACCAAGACTTGTGCGTAAAAATCTGATTATCAAATTATTAAAAAAATCAACTATAGGTGAATTTACTTTACTCCTAAAATGGAGTACAACTTTCTAATGAAATCAATTTAGAAGATAAAGACTGTTACGCTTTTAAAAGCAAGGGATGTGAGAGTGTTTTCTTTT
>CALFCI010000030.1 GCA_937951135.1 uncultured Aquimarina sp.
AATGTCGTTCCTTTTTTTAAAGCAGGACTCAATGATGGTGTGGTCGTCGCTACCGAAGTAGGGAAGTATAAAAAAGAAATAGCCTATCACGGCGATACGATTAACACAGCTGCCAGAATACAGGGAAAGTGCAACGAATTCCAACAAGAATTATTACTCTCTGAGAGTTTGAAAAATAAACTAGACCCTACACATATTCAATTTGAATTACTAGGTAAAATTCCCTTACGAGGGAAACAAGCAGATGTAAATATATACTCTCTATCCAAATAAGTTTTGTGAGTACGCTTTCGCGAAAGCATACTCAACCCCATTCCAATAGCTATGTACCTTTCTTTTGGTAATACAATAGTGCGATTTTTCTGAGGTATTCAAATGAAAAGGGCACAAAAAAGCCACGGTAGTAGAAGACAACGTGGCTATATAGTTTTTCGCTTAAAGCGAAATTATTCTTACATCAATTATAATTGGTATTATAAATGCTTCGTAATTTTAGAGCTTAAAGGAGTTGTTATTGAGTAATAATAATCAATCAATTTTCCAGAATCATCTACTAGATATTTTTGGAAATTCCATTTTACACTAGACTTCTTTTTACCATTTAACTCTTTTGATGTGAGCCATTTGTATAATGGATGTTGCTTACTTCCTTTTACATCAATCTTTTCAGTAAGTAGGAAGGTGACTCCAAAATTACGCTCACAGAAGGTTTGTATATCCTGAGCATCACCAGGTTCTTGTTTTCCAAACTGATTACAAGGAGATCCTATTACGACAAGTTCTGTAGGGTAGGAGTCACTTAGTTTTTGAAGATCTTTGTATTGCT
The DNA here is from genome assembly GCA_937951135.1 of uncultured Aquimarina sp. Classification (GTDB taxonomy): domain Bacteria; phylum Bacteroidota; class Bacteroidia; order Flavobacteriales; family Flavobacteriaceae; genus Aquimarina. Next base: position 827 of record CALFCI010000030.1, read on the forward strand.
TTGTAAAGCCACATTCTGATGCTACGTTTACAAATAAGAGCTTCTTTCCTTTAAATGCTGCAAGGTCAATAGGTTTTCCATCTAAACTATGAATCTGAATGTCGTATAGTGATGGCGCATTCGTCGTTGGTGTTGAAGGTGTTTTTTTTGCTTTATCAATGAGATTCATACGTGTCTTATTGTTTTAAATAATTCTGTAATTCGGCAATTTTAGTAGCTGTATTAAATACACCTCCATAATAGGAAGTGACGGTCGCAGATGTATCATCTTTAATCCCTCGAGAAGATACGCATAAATGTTTTGCATCTATAATCACGGCAACATCATCTGTCTCTAATATTGCTTTCAAGTCTTCTGCAATTTGATTAGTCAAACGTTCTTGTACCTGCGGTCTTTTTGCGTAATACTGCACAATTCTATTCAATTTTGAGAGTCCAATGACTTTTCCAGATGAAATATAGGCAACATGCGCTTTACCAATGATAGGAACAAAGTGGTGTTCACAATTAGAATAAAACGTTATGTTCTTCTCCACCAGCATTTGATTGTATTGATATTTGTTATCAAACAATGCTACTTTGGGCTTATTTGCAGGATTAAGACCAGAGAATATTTCTTCGATGTACATTTTAGCGACTCTATTGGGAGTTCCTTTGAGAGAATCATCGGTGAGATCTAGTCCCATGACATCCATGATTTGACCAAATAGACCTGCGATCTTTTCTTTCTTTTCTTCATCAGTCATCTCAAAAGCATCGGCTCGCATAGGCGTTTCTAGCCCCGTATATATGTGATCATCTCCTATTTCATCTTCCGAGAAGCCATTAAGTTTGCTTTCTTTAATAAGGGTATTCGACATAGTTTCTTGGTGTTTCATATAATTTTATTTTCAATGCTAACCCAGAGGCTAGTTCGGGAGCGAGAAGATCATAAATCACTATCGCAATATTCTCTGCGGTAGGATTTAGATCTTTAAACTCTTGAGTGTCTAGATTTAAGTTTTTATGATCAAATCGATCTAAAACTTTATCTTTTATAAGATTTGATAAGATTTTGGTATCTATCACATATCCCGTTTCTGGATCACAAGCACCAATTACTTTTACTTCTAAATCATAATTATGACCGTGATAATTGGGATTGTTACATTTTCCGAAAACCTCTTTGTTTTTTACGTCACTCCAATTTTTGTTATGTAATCTATGAGCAGCATTAAAATGCTCACAACGTACAATAGCAATTTTATTCATAGAACTACTTTCATGTTTTAATACTTGCTAAAGGTATTTAATTTTTGTTTAATTTTTACATTTTTTTGTTAAACAAAAATTAAAAAATGTAACTTTGTATGATTAATAGGTGTTACCAGGAGTTAATTCGTATGAAAAAATCTGATTATAAAATACATATTGTAGGAGCAGGAGTAAGTGGTCTAATAGCAGCACAAGTGCTTGAAGACAATGGTTTCAATCCTATAATTATAGAAGCAGCAGATCGCGTAGGTGGCCGTTTAAAAACAGATACTATAGAAAATTATCAACTAGATCATGGATTTCAAGTTTTGCTTACTTCGTATCCAGCTGCTCATAAATATCTAAATTTTGATGCTTTAGAGCTGCAAAAATTTAAACCTGGTGCTTCTATATTTCATAACGGAAAGCAATCTATTATAGGAGATCCTCTACGGGATGTATCATTGTTGTTTCCTACCTTATTTTCAGGAATTGGGTCAATAAAAGATAAAATGAAAGTTCTTTCGCTTAACGCGAAATTAAAAGAGAAAACAATCCCTGAGATATTCTCAGATACAGAAAAGACGACGATTGCCTATTTAGAAGACTTTGGTTTTTCTCATCAAATGATCGCTACTTTTTTTAAACCTTTTTTCAGTGGCATATTCCTAGAGCCTGATCTTGAAACCTCAAGCAGAATGTTTGAGTTTATCTATAAAATGTTTGGCGAAGGCAATGCAGCCTTACCTAAAGCAGGTATTGAAGCGATCCCAAAACAACTACTGCAAAACCTTAAACGCACTACAATCAAGTATCATACAGCTGTTTCTTCCATTCAAAATAAAGAGATCATATTAACTACAGGCGAGTCTATCAAAACCGATTTTATGATTATAGCAACCGATGCTAGTGCGCTGATCAAGAATTTAGCGAGTACTCATATAGAATGGAAATCTTGCGATACGCTTTATTTTGAAACTACAAAGCGAGCGATTTCAAAACCTCTGATAGGTCTTATACCAGAATCAGAATCGTTAATCAACAACATTTTCTATCATACCAGTATTGCAACCAGTAAAAAACCTACGCACGAATTACTATCTGTAACGATTGTAAAAGATCATAATTTGACTAGTGATCAGCTTATCGCTAGGGCAGAAGAAGAACTAAAAAAATACTGTGACATCGCATCGTGTCGTTTTATAAAACAATATACGATTCCCAAAGCATTGCCTCAATTACAGGATCTTCGTTATGAGATGGCACCATCAGAAGCACGATTGACATCTACTATATTTTTAGCTGGAGACACACAGCTTAATGGATCATTAAATGCGGCGATGATCGCAGGAGAGAGAGCTGCATTAGGTGTTTTAGAATCTCTATAAACCCAGAAGTCTTACGCGCATATTTGGGTTGAAAAAAACACCCCTACTATGCTATGATAATAGGGGTGTTTTGGGGGTTTCTGCTGTTTATAATTTTTTATATACCCGGGTCTGGGCGTCCTTTTAACCGTATCTCTATTTTTTTCTTCTTAGCGGTAAGACGTTTCATAACATCCATGAGTTCAGAATCTCTAGTTTTCTTATAGATCTCGTTGATTGCAAGGATAAGACGTTTTGCTTCTCTTGACGCAACAACACGATCACTGGTTGACATGTGACTCATTTTAGCATTTTCAAAGTCAGAGGCTTCTTGTAAAATATCCATAATCTATTCTGTTTGATTTTACATAAATCTAATTAAACATTTTTGATTTAACAAACCTATTTTATAGATTAATCTTATAATACATATAAGTAATATCTATTGATGTTGATTATAGAGTTTTGTTAAAGGATTGAAGGACACATAAATAATTTTCTATATTTGTAACTTAGTGAGAGAAGGTCTTCTAGAGATGGAAGGCTTTTCTTTTGATTATAGAAGTGTATTCTTTACATAGTTTGAACAGGTTATTAAAGAGTATAAAAATCTATTAAGACTATATATAGTAGGTGATTATTACATAGGTTTATAATGAATAAACCTTCCTCTTCCTTCACATTAGTATCTTAGGCAGATGTAAGAAAATACATTTGTGTACAGCTAGTTTCAAATGATTAACAATTACGTCTTATGTTTAACAGCGAAGCGGTCTTATGTCTTAGTCGGACACATGACTAATTAAAATATTGATATCTGCTATCAATCGCTGTATTTCTTGATCATTTGTTCCATCATATACCCCACGGATTTGCTTTTTCATATCTACTAAGATAAAATTAGGAGTATGGATAAAATCTTGTAAACCACCATCCCCTTCATTGACTACAGCAAAGTAGCTCTTACGTGCTAAGTTATAAATATGTTTTTTATCCCCAGTCGTAATATTCCATTTGGTGTCAATGACTCCATGGTCTTTTGCGTAATCCCTCAAAACAGGAACACTGTCTAGTTGGGGTGTTACAGACACAGATAGCAACATGATCTCTTCTTTATTCTTGAATGATTGCTGTATCTTTTCCATATTGCTAGTCATGATGGGGCAAATGCTAGGACAGCGTGTGAAAATGAAATCTGTGACATAAATTTTGTTCTCATAATCAGCTTGAGTGACGGTTTTCCCGTTTTGATTGATCAATTCAAAATCAGAAACCGTATGACCGGCAATAGCCGTCTGCATTGAAGCATCAACCAATGCTGGATTAAAATCCGATGGATTATAAATGGGTAGTTGTTCTTCTTGAAAATAATCCCTGAACATAAACAAGGCAACAACAATACTTGCTATTCCTAGAATTGGATATGCTATTTTTTTTGAGATGCTCATAAGACATTGATTTTATTGGGGTTGCATTAGAACGAATTTATGAATGCATTAGCTTCTTCAATTTCAAATCGATCGCTATTAGAACCTTTGGTGAGTTCAATAAGCTGTTTGTAATGCGCTAACGCTATTTGTGTGTCTCCAGATTTTTTCGCTGCAACAGCAGCACCATAAATCCCATTAAATCGATTCGGATACCATGCTAGATTCTCTTGATAGGCAATGAGTGCTTCCTTAGGTTGATTCATTGCCAAAAACAGATCTCCTAGCAATTCTCTTGCAGGCAATACATCTCCTGGCGTAATGGGATGTTTACTCGTTTTACGTTCGAGTGCTACTGCTTCTTGCATGAAGGCAAGAGCCTCTGTAGCATTCTTCTTCTTGAAAGCTACCCACGCCTGAACCGTTTTTATCTGAATTTCTACTTGTCGGACTTGAATCGACTTAGAACGGTCGTTCTGATCTTTGAGTTTCTGATGTAAGTCTTCAAGGATTACAATTTCTTTTTCCGCTTTCGCGAAATCCATGCCATGCGCAGCACCAAGACCTCTTGCAAAGTGATGAATCGCCTTTTGCCATGGAAACTGTTCCCATCCCAAGTCTATTTCTTGTAGTTCTAAATGAGCAGCCTGATCCCAATTTTTGTTTTCTAATGCTATTCTTGCAGGAATAGCTGCTACAGGATACACAGCTGCCGTGATATTAAGTGGGTAGAAATGATGCTGTGTTTTGATGTGTGCATACTGCTTATTAGCAGCTACATTTCCTCCTTGTTGGAGATAGGCGTAAACCAAATAATCTGTGGCATGTAACTCTTCAAAATACGAACCATTTAAGGCAGCAGCTTGTGTATAACAACGCGAACTTTCAGCCGATAGTAGATTAGAAGCAATAGATTCTTCCCAGATGCCCAACCTTGTAAAAATATGGGAAGGCATGTGCTGTGCATGGGAAGAAGTAGGTGCAATCTTTGCATACCTTCTTGCCGTTTCTAAGCCCTTGTGCGCTAATACAGGATTATCATAATTATGAATAATATAATGCGCGATCCCAGGATGATTAGGGTTGTCGGCAAAAAGAGATTCAAGAATTTTTCCCGCCTTTTCTTCATTCTTGTATTCCTTACCAACTCTATCTCGTGTCGAATACAAGGCCAAGGTATAGAAAATAGCAGCTTCCACATCTTCTGTATATTTAAGGTGCAAAGCTTCCATCTTTAGTTCAAATTGTTTTGCTCTGGTTTTGTGATCCAAATGTTCCCAATCCGTATAAAAGATGTCAATGGCATTGATATAATCACGTTGCTTTTCATCCATAGATAATCCTTTTGCAATCTCAAGAACTTGGGCACCTTTGATGAGATCAGCCTCGGTAGGAGGGAACCAAGCCGCATGATACATACTCATGGCGACTCCCCAATACGCCATCGGGCAATTAGGGTCTTGATCGATTACTTTAACAAAGGCCTTTTCTGCTTCAGAATATTGAAATGAATGTAATAAGGCGACAGCCAAATCAAAAGTTGGCCTTGTTTCATAATTACAGGAAAGTGAAAACTTAAGTTCACCAAACTGCCCATTACCGCACAATAACAAATCCCCCCGTAAAAAATCAATGGATCCGATTTCTGTTTTTACTTTCGATGATGGATCTACACAACTTATTATGCTTAGAATCAATAGAAAACAAAGGAAACGAACGTTATTAAATGTAAAAGTCATCATAAGAAGTTTTTGGTACTATTAATAATTACTCAGCGGTTGTTGGATCAATAATCGTAGTCACTCGATTGACTGAATTTGCAGGGAAACCGCCCTTTTTTGCATGCTCATACACCATCTCTTTATTAGGTGCAGAATACACACAATAAATCTTATCTCCTGTGACGTAACTATGCTTCCATTGGATTTCTGAACCTAATTCTTTTAAAACGCTACACGAAATTTGTGATATTCCTTTTAGCTGCTCCTTGTTAAGGCTACCCGCATCTGGAATATTCCGTTCAATGACGTATAAGTTAGTGTTTTCTGGTAGGGTATCTATAATGCTCATGGGTATCTGTCTTTATGTGATGAATTAGAAATTTAAAAAGGTATTATACCAATTTAGTTATCACATGTCGCACAGAAAACGAAGTTGCTTTTTTGTTTTATGCCGCTGTGATTAATTTGCATAGCACCGCTACGGAAATTATGAACAAGAAAATAGAACGAAAAATGAACGAGTTTGAATGCGTCATTTTATGGCTATATTGGTATTACTATGTTATGGTCTACATAGTTGTATGGACCAATCTAGAAGTATTCCCTCATCAATATTTTGGTCATCAACAATGAAAAGCGTCCAATCTCCTAACGCCTGAACACCCGCTAAAAGAGCCAACGAATCTTGTGGTCTGAAAGTACCCGTAAAAGGAGCGATACCATTCGTAACTAAGGCAGATCCTTGATCATCAAAGATCGTATTGGTGTAGTTATTTCCAGCCCCACCGTTATCAGTACTTAATACCAGTATTAAGCCGTTTGGAGCTATTAGGAAAATATCTAAATCGGCATCAAAGGTATGCTCTAAGTTTAGGGTCACAATGGTTTCGTCAGTCAATAAAAATTCATCAGTAATCGTGATAACAGATATCGTTTCTGTTCCAGCATCTGGACCTATAGGTAATTGCTCAGTACTGATAAATGTTTGACAAAGATCCAATGCTTCTGCCATGATAGATGCCGGAGAGCCTACCAATGCCATACCATCACTGCCAAAAGCGGTCATCGTTAAAATCTGCTCTCCAATAGTTTCACCAAGAATCCAGCTGACAGTAGCTCTTCCTGATGCATTTGTGACTAGTGTATTTGATGAGATGGTTCCTTCGTCTACAGACAGACTAATCGTGGTACCAGGAAAAGCATTTCCATTTTGATCATTCACTTGGATTTCTATAACATCAGCTAGCGTCTCATTTATAAAGGCTATCTGGTTATTTCCAGATACTATTTGTAAACTGCTTGCTGTTGGAGTCTCTACAGGTATAACAGAGGCAGTATCGTCATCATTACCACAACTTATAAGGAGTAGTAATGCGAGGCCATACATGAATTTCACTACAGCTTTAATGTTCGAATGTGTATTATTAATTGTTTTCATCATTATATTTTTTAAAAGGATCATGTCTGGTTTCTTTTCGTTATATCGTACCAAGACACTTTATATTAATCCCATTGTTTTGTTGTTGTACTTAAGCCTTCATACAGGGCAAGATTGTCATTAGACTCCATATTAAATTCTGATGCTTCTCCTAGCGCAAATAACATCACTCCAGGGGTTAGGGCAATACCCATAGCACTCCCTGATGATTTTTGAAAGCCTAAAAAACCTTCCTCAGATGTAATAATATCTTCACTTCCTTTTAAAACAAAACAAGCAGCGCCATTGACTCTTTGATGTGGTGGCAAGGGATTTCCAATGTTTTCAAAACCTGCACTATTGGCAAGACTAGATTGCTTTACACGATGCCTATCCGAGGTAAGTTGATTGTCGGTCGCATAGTATTTAAAAGCAAATACAAGACTATTGTTAGGCATCTTATTCATATTTCGAGTGGATTCATCTAAGTTGGCTAGGGTAAAAACACCATTAGAAGATGGATTAATAGTAGTGACATCTTCAAAAAAACCTGCTTTTAGTACATTTAGCAAAACTTGGTTGAGTCTTTCATATTCATCTTCAGTTATTTCTATCCAATCCCCAGCTTGGGCGTCCATATAATTCTGTTGAGAATCTGTGAGTACAACGGCAATATCGTCTCTGTTAGTTAGGTCAATACGAAGATCTACCGAAATGGTTTCTACGCCATTATCGATTTCAATCACACCTTGAATGGAAGGATTTGTTTCAAAATCAAAAAAAGAAGCATTACCAACAGTGAGTTCTCCCGTACTTGGGTTGACGACAAGAGCATTGGTAAATGCTTGTTCCAAAATGGAAAATGCTAGAGGAAGATTAGACGTTGCGTTGATCGTTCCTATGGATTGTCCAGTCTCAGGGTTTTCATCAAAGGTCATACTAATTAGATCCTGTACATTGATACTGTTATCTGGACCTGTAGCATCATCATCATTGCCACAACTGATCAT